>NZ_MSHA01000010.1:0-119150 GCF_001940965.1 Bacteroides sp. Phil13
AATGTGCCGATACATATAATACTCTTTTGTCCGGATAGAGTTCTTTAATTTTTGTGCCGATAGCATTTGCGAGATGTGTCTTGCCTACACCTGACGCTCCATAGAAAAACAGCGGATTGAAAATTGTTTTTGCCGGATTCTGAGCGACAGCTTCTGCTACGCTGCGTGAAAGTTTGTTGCTATAGCCTTCAATAAATGTTTCGAAGTTGTATTCAGGATTCAGATGTGGATCTAAATCTGCAATAGGCGCTTGCGGTATCTCTTTGCCGATTATCTTTTTCTGTGGAATAATGGTGCGGGGGGTAGATTCGAGATTAACGGTAGTACGTGAACTCTTATCCACCATTACATTATACAATAACTTGGTACCATCACCAATGACTTTATATAGAGTTTTACGTAACAAGTCAACAAACTTGTCCTCCAAAAACTCATAGAAGAACTGGCTGGGTACCTGTACGACCAGCGTCTTGTCCTCATATTTTAAAGGTATGATGGGGAGAAACCATGTTTTGTATGTCTGCTCCGGAACATTGTCTCTGATGATTTCAAGACAGCGGTTCCATAGCCCGACATGATTTAATTCACTCATAACGGCTCTGAATACATTTATTAATTAAGCAAAACTTCTACGCTTGCAAAATTCGCAATCTTATTTGAGAAAAACAAATGTGTTTTTTCTTGTTTTTCTGTTAAAAGTAATAAGCTCTTTACTTTCAATCACTTATCTATTTACATGTAAATAGCCCCTTTTGAGGGCTATTGCATTTTTATAAGTATCTGTATTATAATATAATATGCACTTAAATAACAGGATTTTAAACTTTCTGATGGATTGTGCAGAAGGGAATACTTTAGTTCCTACATGGACTTACCGCGGCTTTTTCTTTCAAACCTGTTTGCTCCTGTTATTTAGACTTATTCTATTTAATAAGTTTTTCCCTACTTATCTTTTTTGCCGAACAAGGAGAAATGAACGTACCTTTTGGGGTGCGATTTCAGGTCTTCAAGAAGGCTGGCTGCATTGGCTGTTGTGGCATTCAGATTGTTGTAGAGCGACGGATCATTTAATAATAAACCAATCGTATTGTCTTTCCTGCCTAACTGGTCTGTAATCATTTTTACATTAGCTAATGTAGAGTCTATGCTGGCAAACGCAGCGGCATAATCTATTTCTTTCAAGTTATTACTGACTGTGATGAAGTTATCCCCGATAGTATTCAGCTTTTGCGTGAGTTGGGGAATATCTTTACTCATGATAGCCTGTAATTGTTGGCTGGTCACTTCCATGTTCGCCATCGTGTTTTGTACGCTATGAAGCGTACCCGGGATTGCCGGATCTCCAAGTATCGTATTTAGTGAGGCAAGAATTGAGTCCAGCTTGGGAAGCATTTTCTCTACTTGTGGCATAACTGCGGCTACTTGGTCCATGACGCCATTGTTGACACTACCTTGTAAGGTATCGCCTGTCTGGTACTTTTCGCGCGGGTTATTTGCCAGCAATAGATTCATTTTGACACCTCCCATAAGTTCAGAGGTCAGTTCAGCAGTACTACCTTTCGGAATGCGCAATTCCGGATCTACATCGATTTCTGCTATGACTTTTCCGGATTGTGTGTAGTCATAATAAAGATCGCGTACAATACCTACACGGAAGCCATCGGCAAAGACCGGACTTGATTTGGTTAATCCATTTATGTTATGGAACTTGACGTAGAAATAGTTGGTAGGCTTAAACAGGTGGATACCTTTCAGGTAATTAATACCGTATACTAATATGCAGAGGGCAACAATACCCGCTATTCCTATTCTAACCTCTTTCGTAAGATACTTCATCATGATGTTATAGTCTTATTATTTATTTCTTTTTCTTTTTGAACTCCTCGATAGCCGTTTGAACGTTTATCTTCTTACCATTCTTAAAAGCGATGATAAAAGCGTCCTTAAACTTTGGCGTTATTTCACGTTTGGTACGTACTACCTTGTTATAGTCTGTTGATGAACCGTATGTATATTTATAAAGTCCACCTTCCTGGAAATGTTCCACACCTTTCAAACCTTTCAGTCTTTTATCATTGGCTGCGATAGGACGTGAAGAGGTGAGTATTTGTATTTTAAACACTGGACTGCCGGAATCGGTTTGCGATTCGGTAACTTTTCCTGCATTTTGTTTTGTTCTGGTAGTATTGGGAGAGGCTGCCGCTGGTTTTTGGGGGATTTCGGGAGATTCCTCAGTCTTTTCGTTGGTAGTATCTGATTCCTCTACATTGCCGGCATCTGTTTCTTCCGGTAATATGGTACGGCTACTTCCTGTCATACGTATTTCGTGTTCACGTTTATAGGACAGGAAAGCGCGGAAGATTCCGTTTGCCAATGTAGTACTTCCGGTTTCCGAGTTTAGATAACGTTCCTCTTCCGGGTTGGATATAAAACCGAGTTCTACCAGGATACTGGGCATGGCACTGGCTTTGAGTACCAGGAAACCGGCCTGGTGCACACCACGGTCTGCACGTTTACAGGTATGGCGGAACTCCTTTTGTACCAGTGAAGCCAGATGCACACTTTGAGACATGTATTTGTCTTGCATGAATTCAAAGATGATGTACGATTCTGCAGAATTCGGATTAAATCCTGCATAACGTGTTTTGTAATCACTTTCGTATAAAATCACGGAGTTCTCCCGCTTGGCTACTTCCAAATTAGCGTCCGACTTAGCTAAACCGAGTGTCCATGTAGAGGCGCCTTTGGCTGTTTTACTACCTGCCACAGAATTGGTATGAATGGAAATGAACAGGTCGGCTTTAGCGTTATTGGCAATATCCGCACGTCGGCCAAGAGGGATAAATACATCCCGTTCGCGAGTATATACCACTTTTACGTCCGGACAGTTCCTCTTTATTTGTTTTCCCAATTTGAGGGCAACATTTAGATTGATGGTCTTTTCTTTGGAGAATTTGCCTAAAGCGCCAGGATCATGCCCACCGTGTCCGGCGTCAATAACGACAACGAAATCTTTCGCTTCGATGCTGGTGGTACAAAAAGGAGAGATGAACAGCCCGAAGCAAATACTTATATATAATATGTATCGTTTATAGAGTTTCATACTAAAAGCCGTTGCAAATGTAGTGGAAATTTATAGAAAACTGATGCTTTGTGTGAAGTTTTGTCACTTTTCTCCCGGATTTGTGATAGATTTCTTTAAAAGGGACTAACTTTGCACCCGCAAATTAAATAGAAAAAGGTATGTTAGTTCGTTTTCTTAAGAACTGGACGTTGCCAATGGCAATGCTTTCAGGTACTTTGGGGTACTTCATCCTTGCGAATGTCCCTTTCTTGGCGCCTACCAAACCATATATCAGTGATTTGATTGCGTACATAACCCCTCTGCTGATATTTGCCCAGCTATTACTGACCTTTTGTAAGGTGGAGAATCTGAATGAATTGAAACCAAAAGCATGGCATGGCTGGTTGCTGTTAATTCAGACGTTGTCTTGCCTGGCACTTGCTGCTTTGCTGGTATGTTGTCCGATGCCGGATGTTTACAGGGAAGTGTTTGAAGGAGCTATGGTTTGTCTTATTTGTCCAACGGCTACAGCGGCGGCTGTTATTACCGGAAAATTGGGAGGCAGTGCGTCTACATTGACTACCTATACTTTATTATCTAATTTGTTGGCAGCAGTGGCAGTCCCATTAGTCTTTCCATTGGTGGAACCTCATGCTGATATGACTTTCTTTGCAGCCTTTTTGAAGATTCTTAGTAAAGTCTTTCCTTTATTGCTTTTCCCTTTTCTTCTGGCATGGTTCCTACGGCTATTTATGCCGCGTGTACATCATTTCTTGTTAGGTTTCCATGATCTTGCTTTTTATCTATGGGGTGTGGCGCTTGCCATCGTATCCGGACAGACAGTCCGTTCATTGGTAAATAGTGATGCGCCGGTTTCTGTTGAAATTCTGATAGCTCTTGCAGGATTGATTACTTGTTGTCTGCAATTCTTTTTGGGTAAAAGGATTGGTGGGCATTATAATGATCGGATCAGTGGAGGACAGGCTTTGGGGCAGAAGAATACCGTTCTTGCCATTTGGATGGCTTATACTTATTTAAATCCTTTATCTTCTGTAGGGCCGGGATCTTATGTTCTGTGGCAAAATTTGATTAATAGTTGGCAATTATGGAAGAAAAGAAAGAAACAATCTGTGCCTTAAAAACGTTTAGCATTCTCAAGGGGGATTGCCTTGGATATCCCCCTACCGTTTCCGATAATATACCTTTAATCGGTAGGGGGGTGTCCTTATCAAGCAATCTTGAGGTTGTAGTGCAATTTTAACCTCGCTCTCTATGTTGATGCGTTGTGCTGTTGCGATATCTTAAGTGCTTTTTATTAGATATCGCAGGGCAGAAAATCTTTGTGTTTGCTCCTTTTTAAAGAAAAGTAGGAATATATAAGATCGATGTTACTGATCAAATGACGTTCCCTTTTCTTTACTTGTATTAAGATAGTATAAATCTTAATATTCAATAACTTGATTAATGCTACAAAGTTCTTTCTTAATTCGACCAAAACCAAAAAAGGCGAGCAAAAAAGGAATACGGATATTCGCGAAAATGTTCAATTGTTGATATGTTGACAAACTTTAACTCTAAAGGGGTTATTGAAAGAATGGAGTGAATGTGCATTTGCCCGGATTAAATGTACTTTTGTGGAAATTTACTAGAAAAAATTATGATGGAAGAAAGTAGACTTCTTTTTGAAATATCGGAAGATATTGTAGCTAGGGAAAATGTTTCGGCAGATGATTTGCAGGAGTATTTGGAGAATCCTTATCATGTAAAGGGAACTATCTTTGTGGTATGTATAAAAGGAAGTATGGAGGTTACATTAAATTATGGAAAATATATTGTTCGCGAGAATGATTACATCACTTTGCTGGATAACTCTTTTCTACAGATTCATAACGTTTCACCAGATCTTTGTTTTTCATATGCTGGCTTTTCTCCGAAGATAATGCATGAGGTGGAGTTTTTTAAAAAAGCATTTGATTATCTGTTTATTATCTTTGAGGAGCCTGTTAAACGTATATCTGAGAATTTGGAACTTTATATGCTACGCTCCATATCGTTATGGAAAATTATACGCGAAGTTCCGGAAATCTATAATAATAAAGAGGTATTGAGAAGTATGTTGGGTGCTTGTATTCATACGAGTATTGCAATGTATTATCAGGATAATTTGGAAGAGAGATGGGCTAAATCCCCCAAAAATGTCAGGATGAGCCGTCAATTTCTTAAATTGGTTGCGATACATTATAGAACAGAACGAGGAATCTCATTCTATGCAAAAGAATTAGGGACTTCGAAGGAGAATTTGTGCCGTAATATTAAGAGTTGTACCAATATGACTGCTTTGGATGTGATAGACTACCTTATTATTATAGATGCAAAAACGCAGCTGAAATCTACCAGTGCTACCATAAAAGAGATAGGTATATCATTAGGTTTTGATAATCTGGCTACTTTTTGCCGTTTCTTCCGTAGGCATACAGGAGTCTCTCCATTGAAGTACAGAGACAAATAATTCTTTTCTCTTTTAGCGTAATAATAATTCCTCCTCGTTGTAGCGTGGACGATCTTTTACTTCAATGTAGATCTTTCCGATGTACTCGCCCACAATTCCCAAGGATACCAGTATAGTGCCACCTACTAACCAAAGGGAAATCATCAGGGATGACCAGCCGGGTACAGTATCGTGAAGAAAATATGCACGTAGGGTCCAGATAGTGACGCAGAGAGCTATTAAAAGGAAAATACACCCCAGCCAGAATATCATGCGTACAGGCTTGACTGAAAAAGACGTAATTCCGTCAATGGCAAAATTCAGCATCTTTTTAAAAGGATATTTCGACTCTCCAGCGAAACGTTTGTCACGATTATAATAAACGCAGGCAGTTTGATAACCAATGAGAGGCACCAAGCCGCGAAGGTAAAGGTTACGTTCGCGGAAACGACAGAGTTGCTGGATGGCACGGCTACTCATTAATCGATAATCTGCATGATTGTAGACCGATTTAGCCCCCATCGTTTTCATCAGTCGATAGAAAGCGAGGGCGGTGGTGCGTTTGAAGAAAGTATCAGTCTTGCGTTCACGTCGTACACCATAAATAATATCATTGCCTTCCATATAGCGTTCCACCATCTCGGGGATGACATTGACGTCATCCTGCAAGTCGGCATCAATGGAAATAGCTGCATCGCAACGTTCCTTTACAGCATTCAGTCCGGCCATAAGTGCGTTTTGATGCCCCACATTTCCAGCCAGGTTCAGCCCGCAGGCATACGACGTATTTTTATAGAACTCCTTAATGATTTCCCAGGTACGGTCTGTACTGCCATCGTTTACGTACAGTATATAGCTTTTGGGAGATATACGCTCTTCAGTTGCCAGCCGATCGAGCAACTGGCTGAGCCGTTTATGTGTTTCGTGTAAAACAGCTTCTTCCTTATAACAAGGTACTACGATAGCAAGTACTGGAGCTTCTTTCATAATCAATAGTTCTTTTTGCAATATTCGTAAGAAATCGGGAGAAAAGCAAATTATTTTCCTTTGTATTTGAAAACGAATCTAACCAGCAAGAAGTTTACCGGAATACCGATGGCGAATACCGGTATAGGTGCAAATGGCTTCGATATTCCAAGCCAGAGGAATAGATTCAATAAACTCATATGTAGAAGATAATTGATCAGATGTGCTCCGCCAAACCCAAAAGCCTTTTTCCAAGAAGGCTTTTTTCTGAAAGTGAAAAAGGCTGTCAGGTAAAAATTGGCAATGAAACTGAGCACGTAACCTATGCTGTAGGCTATGTTGACATTGATGATTTGCTGGAGTATAATATATATTCCATAGTGCAAGGCGGTAGCAAAGATGCCTACCATAATGAAACGGACAAATGCTGGTAGTTGTTTCAGTCTCTTCATATTCATTGAATTGAGATGGCAAAGTTAGGGATTGTTGCAGAATAATTTGTACTTTTGCGCCCAGAAATCATTAAAAACAGAAATATATGTCAGATGATAGGAAGAAAGCATTCTGGTTTATAGCACTGCTCAGTGTGCTTGTGATACTCCCTTTTCTGGGAGAAACTATATTTTATTCTAAAGGAGAACCGCGTGAGGCTATCGTCGCATTCTCTATGCTGGAGAGCGGCAATTGGATACTTCCGGTAAATTATGGAACTGATATAGCTTATAAACCTCCTTTCTTTTATTGGGCAATTGCTACTGTGTCATCGCTTCTGGGGGGAGTGACGGAATATTCGTCCCGCCTGCCGTCTGCTCTTGCATTTCTGGCTATGCAGCTGGTGTTTTTTTCTTTTATAGCAAAGCGTAAGGGTGTGAAGACGGCTTTTCTTGCTTCTATCCTTCTTCTCTCATCTTTTGAAGTACACCGGGCAGCGGTAGCTTGCCGTGTCGATATGGTGCAGGTATCATTTATTGTCATTTCATTATGTCTGTTGTTCCGCTGGGATGAGAAAGAATGTCGCGGAATTCCATGGCTGGCTATTTTATTGATGGGCTGCGCCACGTTGACCAAGGGGCCGGTAGGTTCCATTTTCCCTTGTGTCAGTATCGGTCTCTACCAATTATTACGCAGACGTCCTTTCTGGAAAACATTTTTCCGGTTATTTGTGATAGGAATACTTTCCCTGATTCCATATGCTGCTTGGATTAGTGCGGCTTATGTACAGGGAGGCCAATCTTTTATAGATTTAATGCTGGAAGAAAATACAGGCCGTTTCATGGGTAAGATGTCTTATGATTCGCATGAAAATCCGCTATGGTATAATTTCCTGACCATTATTTGGGGATGGATACCTTGGACTTTAGTACTGTTGATTTCTCTCTTTGGTTTGAAATGGAAAAATATAAGCTTATTGCCTGAAGGTTCATCTTTCGGTGAACGTATAAAGAAAGCCTGGAATAAATTCCGTTCACAATCGCCTCTGCAATTATTCACATGGGTAGTTATACTCTTTATTTTTGTGTTCTATTGTATTCCTAAGAGTAAAAGAAGTGTTTATCTGCTTCCTATCTATCCCTTTATGGCGGTGTTGATAGCCGAGTATCTGCTGGCTTTGGTACAGCGGGGAGCGAAAGTCTTTAAAATTTCGGCTTATATCTTTGCTTCGCTGGCTTTGTTGCTCACGATAACGTTTGCTGTGGTGCGTCTCGGACTGATTCCTGATAGTGTTTGGGGAACGGGAAAGCATGCCATGGAAAACGTAGGATTCATGAATGCATTGGAGAATGTGGATTTGTCATTCTCTAAATGGTTGCTTGTGGCTTTGCCGCCAATTGCAGGTGTCTGTATGTTGATTGCATTGGCAAAAAAGGCGGATCCTCGTTCATTATTATATGGTATAGCCGGTTGTATCTTGTGCCTGTTTGTTTCCTTAGACGGTGTTTATCAACCTACGGTACTGTCTACGAAATCAGACAAGCGTCTGGCAGAAGAAGTAAATACTTATGTGCAGGACGGGGTCATGTATTCGTACACTACACGACTGATTCGTTTTTATTGCACTAATTACTATCTGAATGATCGGATGAGGAATTTTACTCCCGGTCTTTCCGGAACGGGATATGTGATGCTTTCCGAACGAACCAAAGAGGACTTTCTGAAAGAGTATTCAGATAAATATCAGTTGGAGGAAATCTATCTTACTCCTTATCGCAGCTGTGATTTACGCGATAAGGTATTGATTTATAAATTCAGTGAAAAATGAATCCGATAGAATTGATTGATGCATATTATCCGGAAGATAATGAGCGGAAGCATATCTTATTGGTGCATAGCCGTCTGGTAGCTGAGAAGGCTCTCTGCATTGCAGACGGTCATCCGGAACTTAACTTGGATAAAGACTTTTTATATGAAGCGGGTATGCTTCATGATATTGGCATTTTTCTGACTGATGCTCCGGGTATCTTCTGTTTTGGTAATCAGCCTTATATCTGTCACGGTTATCTGGGAGCTGATTTGATGCGCCGGGAAGGGTATCCCCGTCATGCATTGGTATGTGAAAGACATACAGGCGCAGGACTCTCTCTGAACGATATTGTTGCACAAAACTTGCCTGTACCTCATCGGGATATGCTTCCGGTGAGTATGGAAGAGCAAGTAATTTGCTTTGCCGATAAGTTTTATTCCAAAACCCATCTGGAACGGGAAAAAACGGTAGAGAAGGCTCGGAAAAGTATCTCTAATTTCGGTAATGTAGGCTTGGAACGTTTTGACCATTGGTGCGAACAGTTCTTGTAGCATTCTAAATTTCTTTAAAAAGGGAGATTATCCGTATAATTTACGTACTTTTGCCCCTTCAAGCGGAAACTATTAGTTGATTACGCCATTGAAAGCAAATACATTCATATCATTCATACTACTACTAGTCTTACTCCTGATCCCTGACGAGGCTTTTTCGCAACGTCGGCGTGGAAGGACTGTTCCTACAGGAATCGAACGGACTGATACCTTTAATATAGGAGGTGTGCAAGAGGGAGATACCCTGTTGAGAGGAGATACGCTGCAAAACGATACGATTCAGTTGCAGCCTGCCAAGAAGAAGCAACCGCTGGATGCTCCGGTTATTTATGAAGCTAATGACTCCATTGTGTTTACACAAGGTGGTGTGGCCAACTTGTATGGCGACGGCAAAGTGAATTACCAAAATATAGAACTGGCCGCTGAAGTGATAACCATGAATATGGACAGTAGTACGGTCTTTGCTCATGGTGTGGAAGATTCGTTAAAGGTGATAAAGGGAAGACCCGTCTTCAAAGATGGAGATACACCTTATGAAACAAATACGATACGGTATAATTTTAAAAGTAAGAAAGGGCTTATTAGTAATGTAGTCAGCCAGCAGGGTGAGGGATATGTTACTGGTAATAATGCCAAGAAGGGTATGAATGATGAGTTGTACATGAAAAGCGGTCGTTATACCACTTGCGATAATCATGATCATCCACACTTCTATATGCAGATGACTTATGCCAAGGTGCGTCCCAAGAAAAATGTTGTGACGGGACCTGCATATCTGGTAATTGAAGATGTTCCGTTGCCTCTTGCTGTTCCCTTTTTCTTCTTTCCTTTCTCCAGCAGCTATTCGTCCGGTTTCATAATGCCGAGCTATATGGATGACTCTGCTCGTGGTTTTGGTCTGACGGATGGTGGTTACTACTTTGCCATTAGCGATAAGATGGACTTAAAGTTAAGGGGGGATATTTTCACGAAAGGTTCATGGGCGCTGAATGCAGAAACTAATTACAATGTCCGTTATAAATTCTCAGGTCTGTTTCAGGCCAGTTATCAGGTGACCAAGACGGGTGACAAGGGTTTGGAAGACTATATGGTGGCAAAAGATTTTAAAGTTGTATGGTCGCACCGCCAGGATCCGAAGGCTAATCCTAACTCTTCATTCTCGGCCAGTGTGAACTTCTCTTCCAGTAGTTACGAGCGCACCAATATCGGTAATATGTATAACTCGCAGGCTATGACACAAAATACTAAAACATCCAGTGTCAGCTATTCGCGTAACTTCCCCGATCAGAAACTTTCTATAGCAGCTACCGGTAACATTGCACAGAATATGAAAGACTCATCTATTGCCGTGACTTTACCGGACCTGAACATTACCCTGAGCACCATTTTCCCTTTTAAACGGAAGAATGCAGTAGGAAATGAGAAGTGGTATGAGAAGATCTCTGTTCGTTATAGCGGACGCCTTTCTAACAGTATTACTACAAAAGATAACCTTCTGTTCAAGTCTAATCTGATCAAGGACTGGAAGAATGGTATGAAACATGAGATACCTGTCAGTGCAACATTTACGTTATTCAAATACTTTAATGTAACCCCGTCTGTTAGCTATACGGAGCGTTGGTACACCCGTAAGGTGATGAAGGACTGGGATCCGAATTCAGGTACCAGTGGGCAGGTTGTGAATACTGATACAGTCTACGGTTTCCACCGGGTATATAATTATAGTGCGAGCCTAGGTGTCAATACAAAGATTTATGGTATGTATAAGCCTTTGTTCATGAAGAAGAAAGAGATACAGATTCGTCATGTCATCACTCCTTCTATCAGCATCAGTGCATCGCCGGACTTTGGTTCTTCCCGTTATGGCTACTATGATACTTATCTTAAGCCCAATGCAGACGGAACACAGGATACCGTTGTTTACTCTCCATATGCTGATCAAATGTTTGGTGTGCCGGGACAAGGTAGGTCGGGAAATATTTCATTCCAGATTTCCAATAACCTGGAAATGAAATATAGGGATAAGAACGACTCTATACGTAAGGTGAGTTTGATTGATGAATTGGGTGCCAGCATCTCATACAACACGGCTGCTCAGGTACGCCCATGGAGTAATCTTACCCTGAATCTGCGTTTGAAATTGAGCAAGAGCTATACCTTTAGTATGAGTTCAGTCTTTGCTACTTATGCTTACGACTTTGATAAGAATGGTAATGTAATAACAAGTAATCGTACGGAATGGTCTTATGGGCGTTTCGGGCGTTTCCAGGGATACGGAACTTCTTTCAGTTACACGCTTAATAATGACACGTGGAAGAAATGGAAAGCATTCTTTACCGGAGAAAAAGCGGATGATGATGGTAAGGGAAATGGGCAAACTGATACGGATAGTGAAGGTGATGAGACTGATGATTCTGAGTCAGGTGCTCCTACAAAACGAAAGAAAGAAAAAGCTGCTGTAGATAGTGATGGGTATCAGGAGTTTAAGATGCCTTGGTCCATAAATCTGAGTACAGGTTTTAATATCACGGAAGATAATACAAAGCCTATCAATAGAGAGAGTATGCGCTATCCGTATAAATTTAGCCTGAATGCCCTCAATATCAATGGTAATATAAAAATCTCAAATAAATGGGCTGTCAGTTTCAACTCCGGTTATGACTTTAATGTTAAGAAGATTGTGCAAACCTCTTTCAATATAACGCGTGACCTGCACTGTTTCAGTATGTCTGCAAGCCTTTCTCCTTTTGGCACATGGAAGTATTATAGTTTTGTGATTCGCGCGAATGCGAGCATTCTACAAGACTTGAAATATGACAAAAAGAGTCAGACTCAGACGAATATCAAGTGGTACTAAGAGAGTTTAATATCCTTTCTTACCATGCAATTTCCTGTTCCCCATGTTCCTTTAAGTAAGCGTTTGCTCTGCTGAAATGTTTGTTTCCAAAGAAACCATTGTAAGCTGATAGAGGGGAGGGGTGTGCAGATGTCAGTACCAAGTGCTTGCTACGATCAATAAATGCGCCTTTACGTTGTGCATATGATCCCCAGAGAATAAAAACAAGGTGTTCCCGTTGTTCGGCAAGAGCACGTATGGCTGCATCAGTAAATGTTTCCCAGCCGCGATTTTGGTGAGAACCTGCCTGATGGGCACGAACGGTCAGTGTGGCATTCAAGAGCAGAACTCCCTGCTCGGCCCAGCGGGTCAGATTGCCTGTGTTGGGCGCATCGGTGCCAATATCATCCTTAATTTCTTTGAATATATTAATCAGCGAAGGGGGGAAACGAACCCCGTCATTGACGGAAAAACATAACCCGTGAGCCTGTCCGGGACCATGGTAAGGATCCTGGCCGATAATGACTACTTTCACTTTGTCGAATGGGCAAAGATTGAAAGCATTGAATATCAACTTTCCCGGAGGATATATCGGATACTGGCTATATTCTTCCCGTACAAAATTTGTTAGTGTGCGGAAATAGTCTTTTTCGAATTCCGGTTCCAAACGTATTTTCCAACTTTCTTCTATTTGAACATTCATAATTTTGTGTGTTAAAAGTTTCGGATGCTAAGATAGTATTTTTATCCGGTTTTGGTGACAGGACATTGTTTTTATTTCTTTGAGTGTATGATAAACAAAAAGGCAGAAATCAGAAGATCTCTGCCTTTTCCTGTTATTCAGGGGATATTAAATCAGATAGATATTATGTTCCTTACATTCTTGACGCATATCTTCCGGCCAGATACTGGCTTGAATTTCACCGATATGTGCTTTGCGGAGATAGAACATACAAAGGCGTGATTGCCCTATACCGCCACCTATGGACAGAGGTAATGTATCACTCATCAAGCGCTTGTGGAAGTAAAGTTCCAGACGTTTCTCTTCTCCTTCCTGTTTTAACTGGCGTTGCAAGGCTTCTTTGTCTACACGGATACCCATGGATGAGAGTTCAATACTGCGTTGGAGTACATCATCCCATAGCAAAAGGTCACCATTCAGTCCGGGGAGGCCATTCAGACCTTCTGAAGTATAGTCATCGTAGTCAGGGGCACGTCCGTCGTGCTTCTCTCCGTCACTTAACTTACAACCGATACCGATAATGAATACTGCACCATACTTTTTGGTAATAGCATGTTCGCGGCATTTGGGTTCCAGGTCCGGATAGAGTTGGCGCAATTCTTCAGCGTGAATGAAGTGTAGCTTTTGAGGCAGGCAAGGCTTGATTTCCGGATACATCTCATACACCATATATTCTGTGCGGATCATGGCGGCATAAATGCGGGTTACTATTTCTTTTAGGAAGTCCACATTCCGGTTCTCAGCAGTGATAACACGTTCCCAGTCCCATTGGTCTACATAGAGCGAATGTAAGTTTCCCAGTTCTTCATCTGAGCGTATGGCATTCATATCCGTATAGATGCCATATCCGGGTTCTATATTATAGTCTGCCAATGTCAGTCGTTTCCATTTGGCAAGTGAATGTACAACTTCAGCTTGTGCGTCTCCCAAATCTTTGATAGGGAATGATACAGCACGTTCCACTCCGTTCAGGTCATCATTGATACCCATTCCTTTTAATACAAAAAGCGGGGCGGTGACGCGACGCAAACGTAATTCCGATGAAAGGTTCAACTGAAAGAACTCTTTAATCTGTTTGATTCCTAATTCTGTTTGTTTTAAGTCCAATAAGGGTTTGTACCCTTCTGGTTTTATTAGATAACTCATAAGTGTATACTATGTTTTTGTCCGGCAAATATAGGTATAATATTTATATTTGCATCGGTTTTGGGTGAGTTTGTTATCAAATTGTTTCTTATTAACTGCTTGTTGCTCTCAAAATAACATTCTTATTTTGAAGTCTTTGCAGTAAAAAAAGATAAATCATTAGGAATATGCCCGGATTTTTTATACTTTTGCCCCCGCATTTAAGGCCTGGTAGCTTAGTGAATAGAGCGTCAGATTCCGGTTCTGAAGGTCGTGGGTTTGAGTCCCACCCGGGTCACTATATAAGAAAGAGGGGATACTTTAAATAGTATCCCCTCTTTCTTATATAACATGTTAATCTGCCATTTTTATCATTTCCAATGGAAGTATTGAGTATGCCACTTTAAGTGTCTTTACTTCCGAATCAGTGGCATAAATGAATATGCACCTGTTGATAGTTGGAATCTGTATTTTTCTTATCTTCTCCTTCCATTTATATTGTACATAAGTGGTAGGGAGATAGGTTATGATATCTTTATTATTCAGACTCTCCCTTATTTTTCTTTCTTTCCGGGGTGATGTTAGTACGATGTACCAGTTCCGCGTTTCGTTGAGATGTTCTTTTATGTCTTGAAGTGTCATGATTAGTAGGTTTACTTAATTATGAAATCGAAGGTTGTGAAGAATTGAGGTTTGTTAGCAATGGCTATAGGAAGAATTATGCTGACCGTTATCTTATTACCTTTTCGAATATCTTTTGGGTTATATATCTTTTTACTTTTTGTACCTTCTATCAGAATACTTGCCGTACAGGTTTCACTAATTTCACTATTACCGTTTATTATCTCTTTTGCGGGAGAAGATTCTGATACCGGGTAAAGTAGCAGTCCAGAGGCACGTCCGTTGATGATGAATTGTGCATTATTCCAATTGACTTGTGCAGTCTCAGATGAATTATTCCGGATAACTATTTTCCAGAAACTTTCATTAGGAATGAACTCATAGGTGAGATTTCCGTTTATACATTCCAGTTTACCTTGTTGGTTTTCATGCCATTTAAAGCTTATGCAACAGTCTTTGTCTACATATTGGGCTTGCATAGTGGCTGGTAAAGTCCAAAAAAGCAAAAGTAGGAAACTGTGCTGTTTTTTGTATTTGCGATAGTCATTGTATATCCATAGTAAAATTATCAAAATACAGATAGGAATGGCTATAAGTATAAGGATCAATAACGTCATAGCTGTTATATGTTTATATGATTTTGTGACAAAAGTATCAAAATATATCTGATTAAACAAACAATTTATGAATAAAATAGAATGTGTAAACAGATGAAATATTGTTTTTCGCCCTTTAGGTCTAAATTATAAATCGTACCTTCATTAAAATGGAAAAGCCCAATATATACATAGGTGAAATTATAAAAAATGTCATGGCTGAAAAGCAAGTGACAAAGGCGGAACTTGCAAGAAGACTGCAAGTTAAGCCTCAAAGTGTTGATTATATGTTGACACGAAAAAGCATTGATACAGATACTCTCTATAACGTATCAAAGGCTTTGGATTATGATTTTGCTCTGTTATATTCTATTAGTAAGGAACAGATAAATTGTGATAAAAAAGACGAAGCTTACAAAGTGCCGACTGCTAAGGTTCTGATAGAGTTGGAATTAAAGCCGGAGGAAATCATAAAATTAAACTTGAAGAAAAAAATAGCGGAGCTACTGAAATGATTTTCTTCTTTTCCAAAAATATCAAAGTGTCCGGTTTATTTGTCCGAATGCTTCATGTAATTTCTCCCAATTATCACAAAATGCCTGCATGGACGGGAATAGTACATTTGCTCCCGCATCTAATAATACTTGTCCATTGATAGGACCTGTGTTGACGGCTATAGTGAATATACCTGCGGCTACACCAGCTTGTACGCCCATAGGTGCATTTTCCACCACGATAGCTTCATTGGGTTTTACTCCCCCTTTCTGCAGAGCCATCAGATAGGGTTCCGGATGGGGCTTACCATATTTTACATCAAAGGCGGTTACCATCAATTCTCGGTGAAACATACCGGGGAAGTTGTGTGACAGCCGGTCTAACAATGAATGTTGCCCGGAGCCGGTAACTACCATAGGGACCAGTCCGTCTGCTTTTATTTTTTGCAGTACTTCCCATGCGCCGGGCATACGTTCCGGTTCAGGATTACTGTTGAACTCAGCACTCTTTTCTGCATATATGCTCTTTATCATTTCAGGGGTGGCATCTTTACCGTATTGCCGCTGATAAACGATATTTATGGTAGCAGCTCCGGTTCTCCCCTCATGTAGATAAGCTTCTTCACGGCTCAGATGGAGGCCATGGCGTTCCATAACCTTGTGCCAAGCATCGGCATGGTAAGGCATAGAGTTGAACAATACACCGTCCATATCAAAAAGGACAGATTTCAATTGAATTTGTGAGTACCCGCTGGATTGAAGATAACGGGCGATAGCTTCTTGAAACATAATACCTATTGTTTTATGGCTGCAAAGATACAATAAAAAAACGAGGTGCAAATGAGTTTAATCATTCACACCTCGTCTATCTGTGTTTAACTTATGCCTCTTTAGAGTCTTGCCTGGATAGCTTTTGACTCTTCTTCGTATCCCGGCTTATTCAGCAGAGCAAACATATTCTTCTTGTATGCTTCTACACCCGGTTGGTTAAATGGATTAACGCCCAGCAGATAACCGCTGATACCACAACCGATTTCAAAGAAATAAAGCAACTGACCGATGTTATATTCGTCCAGTTTCTCGATAATGATACGCATATTAGGCACACCACCGTCTACGTGAGCCAACTGAGTACCCAGTTCGGCCATCTTGTTTACTTCGTCCACACGCTTACCTGCCAGGAAGTTCAGGCCGTCCAGGTTTGCTTCATCAGAAGGTACTTCCAGTTTGTGGTCTACTTTCTCTACAGAGATTACAGTTTCAAAGATAGTGCGTTCGCCTTCCTGAATCCATTGTCCCATGGAGTGCAGGTCGGTAGAGAAGTCTACAGCAGCCGGGAAAATACCTTTATTTTCCTTACCTTCCGATTCTCCGTAAAGTTGTTTCCACCATTCGCTTACATAGTGCAGTTTCGGGCAGAAGTTCACAAGAATTTCAATCTTCTTGCCATTCTTGTACAACTCGTTACGAGTAGCGGCATATTGTGCAGCCAAGTTCTCTGCAAACGGAACATTTACTCCGCAAGCCTTTTCCATATCCGCAGCACCGGCAACTAATTTTTCGATGTCGAAGCCAGCTATTGCAATCGGCAATAAACCTACCGGAGTCAGTACGGAGAAACGTCCTCCTACGTTATCGGGGATAATGAATGATTTGTAGCCTTCTTTATCGGCTGTAATGCGGGCAGCGCCTTTCTTTGCATCCGTGATGGCAACGATTACTTTCTTAGCCATATCCTTACCGCGTTGGTTTTCGCATTGCTTTTTCAGCAGGCGGAAAGCAAGAGCAGTTTCGGTAGTAGTTCCTGATTTGGAGATATTGATGACACCGAATTTCTTGTCTTTCAGGAATTCGGTCAGTTCATACAAATAATCTTCGCTGATATTGTGTCCTGCATAGATCATGACAGGCGCATTTTTCTTTTCCTGTAACCAGGTGAAACTGTTTGATAAAGCCTCGATAACTGCACGTGCGCCGAGGTAGCTTCCGCCGATACCGGCAACGATTACTACATCGCAATTGTCGCGCATAACCTGTGCAGTAGCTTTCAGGTCGGCCAGATGCTCTTGACTGATAGATGAAGGGAGGTGCAACCAGCCCAGGAAGTCATTTCCTTTTCCGGTACCGTTTTCCAATGCTTCCTGCGCAGCCTTTACCTGAGCTTCGTAAGCAGCAACAGATGCTTTGGAGATAAATCCAAAAGTCTTTTCGATGTTCAAACTAATCATAATATTCTAGGTTTTAAAAGCCTCTCCTCTCATCCCTTTCCCATGGAAAAGGGGGAACTGAGTTGCTTTTGATTTAAAAGATGTTTATTGTATGTTGTTTATTATACTTCTATCTGAGCGAGTCAGTCAGCAACTTGATTTCTATCATGGGTGAAATGCGTTCGTACAAGATGTTATAGACAGCATCCAGTATCGGCATATTGACATGGTGATGTTTGTTGATTTCCTTGATACACTTTGTTCCGTAGTATCCTTCGGCAATCATCTCCATTTCTATCTGCGCACTTTTCACAGAGTATCCCTTACCGATCATTGTACCAAATGTACGGTTACGGCTGAAATTAGAATACCCTGTCACCAGCAAGTCACCTAAATAAACAGAATCATTCACGTTTCTGTTCAACGGATGTACCGTTTGCAGGAAACGATTCATTTCCTGTACGGCATTGGATATCAATACTGCCTGGAAATTATCACCATATTTCAGACCACTGCAAATACCTGCGGCAATGGCGTACACGTTTTTCAGTACAGAGCTGTATTCTATACCGGCTACGTCATTACTGACAGATGTTTTAATGAATGAACTGGCCAGACGACGGGCGATGGTACATGCTTTGTCTGTGTCCGGGCAGGCAATGGTGAGATAAGAGAGACGTTCCAGGGCTACTTCTTCCGCATGGCAGGGACCTGCCAATACAGCAATATTTTCAGGTGGAACGCCATATTCTTTTGTGAAGTACTCCGATACGATCAGATTGTCATCGGGTACGATTCCTTTAATAGCAGTGATGATGAATTTATCCCGTATCCGCGTTTTCAGTTTCTTTAAGTGGGCTTTGAGATATGGGGAAGGGGTGACAAATATCAGCGTATCAGACTCCTTCACCACATCGTTGATGTTTGAGGAGAAATTGATACGTTTCATGTCAAATTTGACGCCCGTCAGGTAGGCAGGGTTATGGCCCAGTCGTTTAAAATCAGTTATACGATCATCTCGTCGCATATACCAGTTAATCGACTCAGCCTGAGCAAGTACCATTTTTGCAATGGCTGTAGCCCAGCTTCCTCCGCCCATTATGGCTATCTTTCCGGGTAGTTTCATATCGAAATTAATAATTAATAATTAAAAATTAAAAGAGGGAAAGGAAAGTAAACTCCTTTCCCTCGTTCGATCTTTAATCTTCTTATTTAATTTTTAATTCTTTAATTCTTAATTTTTTCGATCCAGCCTTCTACGTCGTTTACAGACGGGTTGGTCAGTTCCAATTTGTATTTTTTGTTGATACCGCAAATGTCCTGATGCAACTTTTGCGGATTTACACCTTTCATGTCTTCTATTGTGTTGTAGCCGGCTTTCTGGATAACGGGTATCCAGTCTTCAGCAATACCCAGTTCCATATATTTGGCCGGAGCATCTTTCGGGGTAACCTTCTCGGGACGCATTTGCGGGAAGAATAGCACTTCCTGAATATATGACTTACCTGTCATCAGCATAGTAAGACGGTCGATACCGATACCGATACCAGATGTGGGAGGCATACCGAATTGCAGAGCACGCAAGAAGTCTTGGTCGATGAACATTGCTTCATCGTCACCCTTTTCGCTCAGGCGTAACTGATCTTTGAAACGCTCTTCCTGATCGATGGGATCATTCAACTCACTGTACGCATTGGCAAGTTCTTTACCATTCACCATCAATTCAAAACGTTCAGTCAGACCCGGTTTGCTGCGGTGCATCTTGGTCAACGGACTCATTTCAACAGGATAGTCAGTGATGAATGTTGGTTGGATGAAGGTTCCTTCACAGAATTCACCGAATATTTCATCTATTAGCTTACCCTTGCCCATGGTGTCATCAATCTCCATTTTCAGCTCTTTACAGATCTGGCGGATTTCTTCCTCACTCTTGTCATTGAGGTCGTAACCGGTTTTCTCCTTGATAGCATCCAGGATAGGCAAGCGGCGATATGGTGCCTTGAAACTGATAGTCTTACCGTCGATGGTAGTCTCTTCGCTGCCATTTACGGCAATGCAGATACGTTCCAGCAATTTTTCGGTAAAGCTCATCATCCAATTGTAATCCTTATATTGTACGTAAAGCTCCATACAGGTGAACTCCGGATTATGGTTCTTGTCCATACCTTCGTTACGGAAGTTCTTACCGATTTCATAAACACCCTCAAAACCACCTACAATCAGACGTTTCAGGTAAAGCTCGGTAGCGATACGCAGATACAGGTCAATATTCAGTGAGTTGTGGTGGGTAATGAACGGGCGGGCGCTTGCTCCACCTGCTATAGATTGCAGAATGGGAGTTTCCACTTCGGTATAGCCGGCTTCATCCAGTACGGCACGCATAGTCTTAATGACAGTGGCACGCTTTAAGAATGTATCTTTTACGCCGTCATTTACAATAAGGTCGACGTAACGTTGGCGATAACGCAGTTCAGGATCTTCAAAAGAGTCATAAGCTACACCGTCTTTGTATTTTACGATAGGCAGTGGCTTGATGGATTTTGCCAATACGGTCAACTTCTGGGCGTGGATACTGATTTCGCCCATCTGAGTACGGAAAACAAAACCTTCGATTCCAATGAAGTCGCCTAAGTCGAGCAGGCGTTTGAATACAGTATTGTAGAGTTCCTTGTCTTCTCCCGGACAGATATCGTCGCGAGTGATATACACCTGAATGCGACCTTTGGAGTCCTGCAATTCAACGAACGAAGCTTTACCCATCACCCGGCGCGTCATCATACGTCCGGCTACGGATACCTTGCGAGGTTCTGCGTCATCTTTAAATTCCGCTTTTATATCTGTAGAGAAAGCATTGGTTACATACTCTGCAGCGGGATAGGGGTCGATGCCCATCGCGCGAAGTTCATTCATACTATTACGTCGAATGATTTCCTGTTCACTTAGTTCTAATACATTCATTTCGTTGTACATTAACACAATTTGGGAGCAAAAATACGAAACATTTTTCATATAATGGCATGAAGAAGGGGAGAATTAGGAAAAGTTTAAAGTCAACGTGTACATTCTCAGTGGAGTGAATGAATTTCTCTTTGAAGTAGCGATAATCTCTTTGTTCTCCTTTTTTTGTTTGCTTATGGGAAAATCAGTACCTTTGTACCCTAAAATAGAGGAAATAGGTATTATGACAGGACAAAAGGCACCCACAGCGTTGGGAACAGAACAGATTGGAAAGCTACTGATGCAATATGCCGTACCGGCAATTATCGCTATGACGGCATCTTCTTTATATAATATGGTGGATAGCATTTTTATCGGTCACGGAGTAGGCACAATGGCTATTTCGGGATTGGCGCTAACTTTTCCCCTGATGAATCTTGCTGCTGCGTTTGGCTCGTTGGTAGGAGTTGGAGCTTCCACATTGGTTTCGGTTAAACTGGGACAAAAAGATTACGATACAGCCCAGCGTATTTTGGGTAATGTACTGGTGCTAAATATCGTGCTGGGATTGGCATTTACGGTTGTTACGATGATATTCCTCGATCCCATCCTTTACTTCTTTGGGGGTAGTGACGAAACAGTGAAGTACGCCCGCGAATACATGCAGATTATTTTGCTGGGCAATGTTGTCACTCATCTTTATCTTGGCTTAAATGCTGTTCTACGCTCTTCCGGACATCCGCAAAAGGCAATGTACGCCACTATCGCTACAGTAGCCATCAATACGATACTTGACCCTTTGTTTATTTACGGTTTCGGCTGGGGGATTCGTGGAGCTGCCATTGCTACTATCATAGCACAGGTTATTTCACTGTTGTGGCAATTCAAGATATTCAGCAACAAAGACGAACTGCTGCATTTCCATCGCGGCATATTCCGCCTGCGCCGTAAGATTGTGATGGATTCGCTTGCTATCGGTATGTCTCCTTTCCTGATGAATCTGGCAGCATGTTTTATTGTAATTGTCATTAATCAGGGGTTGAAGCGCTATGGCGGAGACTTGTCTATCGGTGCATTCGGTATTGTCAACCGCCTGGTATTTATATTCGTAATGATCGTGATGGGATTGAATCAGGGCATGCAGCCTATTGCCGGATATAACTTTGGTGCGCAGCAATATGCACGTGTTTCCCGGGTGCTGAAACTGACTATAATTTTTGCTACGGTTGTCACCACATCAGGTTTCCTGATGGGGATGATTATACCCGATCTGGTGGTTTCCATATTTACTTCTGACGAAGAATTGATAGCTATTTCGGCACGTGGACTGCGTATTGTAGTGATGTTCTTCCCGATAATCGGTTTCCAGATGGTGACGTCGAATTTCTTCCAGAGTATCGGGATGGCGAGCAAGGCTATCTTCTTGTCTCTTACCCGCCAGATGCTTTTCTTGCTTCCGGCACTGATAATTCTTCCCCATTTCTTCGGTGCGGCCGGTGTTTGGTATAGTATGCCGGTTTCCGATTTGCTTGCCAGTTTGGTGGCAATGGTGATGTTGGTTAGCCAGTTCCGTAAATTTAAAAGAGGCGAAGGATAGTGTGAAAAACATGCGGTTCGTGGTAAAGTTAGTTATAACCGGAAAATTAGTATAGATTATTTTTTTGTTTCTTTCCTATAAATCCTTACTTTTGCTATTAGTAAACCAATATTTAGATTGAAGCTATGAATAAGAAATTCGTTGTGAACATCGGTCGCCAATTGGGAAGTGGCGGAAAGGAGATAGGGGAGAAGTTGGCAGCCCGTTTGGGTATCGATTTCTATGACAAGGAGTTAATAACTCTGGCTTCCAAGGAGAGCGGTCTATGCCGTGAGTTCTTTGAGAAAGCCGATGAGCGTGCTTCGCAAGGGATTATCGGCGGACTCTTCGGCATGCGTTTCCCTTTTGTGGGAGATGGTGCTTTACCAACCCAGAATTGCCTCAGTAACGATGCACTTTTCAAGGTGCAGAGCGATGTAATCCGCCAGTTGGCAGCAGAGAAATCCTGCCTTTTTGTAGGCCGTTGTGCTGATTATATACTGCGTGATCATCCTCGTTGTGCCAATATCTTTATTTCCGCTTCGCATGAAGCACGCGTTGCCCGCTTGTGCGCTTCACATCATGTTTCAGAAGAAGAAGCCGAAAATATGATGAATAAGGCTGATAAAAAACGTTCGGAATATTATAACTATTATAGCTACAAGACCTGGGGAGCTGCGGCAACCTATCATCTGTGCATTGATTCTTCCGTGCTGGGGATTGAAAAGACTATCGATTTTATAGAAGATTTTGTGAAACTTAAAATAAAGTAAAACAGAACAATTTCTAACCCGGACCATACCTTCTCCGTATCAAGCCCGTACCAACTCCATACCAAGTCTAAGTGTATAGACATGGAGCAAGTACGGAGAAAATACGGTTTTGGTAATATGAAGGGGAAAAACAGAACAAAAAAAAGAGAGACTACAATTGCGTAATCTCTCTTTTCTTTTATATCATCTGACATTACATCATTGTCAGCAATATCATCTGGCCTGCCAGAATACGCAGGAACATTGTCAGCGGATAAACAGTAGAGTAACCTACTGCCGGAGCATCATTGCCGGATGCCTGGTTAGCATAAGCTAATGCAGGAGGGTCTGTGTTACTACCGGCAATTAATCCCATCAGGGTGAAGTAATTTACTTTGCAGTAGAAGCGGGCAATCATACCGATAATCAGCAAAGGAATAACAGTGATCAGGAAACCATAGCCTACATACAGCAAACCGGAGCCTTCTACCACTGTTTCTACAAAGTGAGCGCCGGCTTCGATACCTACGCTGGCAAGGAAGAGTACGATACCGATTTCACGTAGCATCAGGTTGGCACTCATAGTTGTATAAGTCACCAGTTTCAGCTTATGACCGAAGCGACCGATGAGAATAGCTACTACCAGCGGACCACCTGCCAGACCGAGCTTGACTGGAGTGGGTATGCCCGGAAAAGCGATAGGAAGACTACCCAGCAAGATACCCAGGAAGATACCCACGAAGATAGTCACAATATTAGGCGTATCCAGACGTTTCAGTTGATTACCCAGTACTCCTGCAACACGCTCTACGGCATCTTGCTGGCCAACGACCATTACACGGTCACCTACTTGTAGTATCAGGTTCGGATCAGCAAACAAGTCCATACCGGAACGATTGATACGGGTTACGTTTACTCCGTACATACTACGGAAATGGAGGCTGCCTAATTTTTTGCCATTGATTTCGGATTTTGTCACCAATATACGGCGTGAAACCATCGGCATGTCTTGTTTTTCCCAGTCTACCTGAATTTCTTTACCGATGAAAGCGGTTACTGCTTCAGCGTCTTCTTCGGAACATACAATAAATACCTGGTCGCCGATATGGAATTCAGTGTCTTGGTTAGGGATGCTGACGTGTCCCTCGTGACGGATGCGTGAGCATACAAAAGGACGTCCCATAAACTCCTTGATCTGGATGAGCTTTTTCCCGTCGATAGATTCGTTGCGGACTTCCAGATGTAACATGTGGGGCATATGTTTCATGTCAGAAGTCTGAACGGCCAGTTCATCTTCTTCTTTTTTCAGGTTCACCCGGCAGATGTAGCGGACGGCAATGATAGAACCGATGATGCCGACAACACCAAGGGGGTAAGCGCAAGCATATCCCAGTGCGATAGGATCACCTGTGTAGCTTAACTGATTCAAGGCTTCCTGTGCGGCACCCAAACCCGGAGTATTGGTGACAGCACCATATAGGATACCTACCATCATGGGAAGGTCGATTCCCCCGTCGATGAAATAAATACCCAGAGCTACTGCTATATTCAGTACCACAATGCCTACTGCAAGCATGTTCAGGGTCATTCCACCTTTTTTAAAAGAAGAAAAGAATGACGGTCCTACTTGCAGACCGATACAGAATACAAATAAAATTAACCCGAATTCGCGGATAAAGTGCAAAATGTGTGTCTCACCCGTAAAACCGAAATGTCCCATCAGAATACCAGTGAAAAGCACAAATGTGACACCTAGTGATATCCCGAAAATTTTAATCTTACCCAAAAGCACGCCGACAGATATTACGAATGCATACAAGCATACAATATGGGCGACGGAGGCAGGGTCCCATAACAAACTCTCTAACCAATCCATAGTTACTTTTGTTTATCTTTTTTATTAGCTTATTGAATTTTCGCGCAAAGGTAGGCATTAAAAGGGAGGTGGCAAAGGGTTTGCTGGAGTTTTTCTTTTGGAATATAGGTAAAGGTGTCAGAGGCTAATTGGGTAGTATGCAAGGATATTAGTTTATACTCTAAAATGTAAAGTGTACTTTGCAATCATGTATATACATACGAAAATCATACTTGCAGAATGTCATTTCTCCATGCGAATTTTACTTAAAAGACCTTGTATTATTAAGTTATTGAGTATATTTGCGAATCCTATTCTAGACAAATAGGTAAATGAAGAGATTACTTATTATCTTTATTAATTATAAAATAAACTATGGCAGACAGTAAAGAAAAACTCTTCTCGGACTTTGCTCCCACCACCACCGAACAGTGGATGGAGAAAGTAACAGCTGACCTGAAAGGCGCTGATTTTGAGAAGAAACTCGTTTGGAAAACAAACGAAGGATTCAAGGTAAAACCTTTCTACCGCATGGAAGACCTCGAAGAATTGAAAACGACGAATGCACTTCCCGGTGAATTCCCTTATCTCAGAGGTACCAAGAAAGACAACAACGAGTGGCTTGTTCGCCAGGAAATTAAAGTGGAATGCCCTAAGGAAGCCAATGCGAAAGCACTGGACATCCTGAATAAAGGTATCGATTCACTGGCTTTCCGTGTAAAGGCAAAAGAACTCAATGCCGAATACATCGAGACTTTGCTTGAGGGAATCTGCGCTGAGTGTGTAGAACTGAACTTCTATACTTGTCAGGGACACGTGGTAGCACTTGCAGAGCTTTTGGTGGCTTACTTCCAGAAGAAAGGTTATGACTTGGCAAAGTTGCAGGGTTCCATTGGTTACGATTTCTTCGACAAGATGCTGGCAAAAGGCAAAGAAAAGGGTGATATGGTGCAAACAGCCAAAGCTCTGATTGAAGCAACTACTGCTCTGCCGAAATACCGTGTACTGAATGTGACAGCTTTGACGCTGAACAATGCCGGAGCATACATTTCCCAGGAACTGGGCTATGCTCTTGCTTGGGGTAATGAATATATGAATCAACTGACAGAAGCAGGAGTTCCTGCTGCTCTTGTTGCCAAGAAGATTAAATTCAACTTTGGTATCAGCTCTAATTACTTCCTTGAGATTGCTAAGTTCCGTGCTGCCCGTATGTTGTGGGCAAACATCGTAGCTTCTTATGATGCCGATGCTCAATGTGCTGCCAAAATGCACATACATGCTGAGACTTCTACGTTCAACCTTACTTTATTTGATGCTCATGTAAACCTGTTGCGTACGCAGACAGAGGCTATGAGTGCTGCACTGGCAGGTGTGGATTCAATGACAGTAACTCCGTTCGATAAGACTTACGATGCTCCGAATGAATTTTCGGAACGTATGGCCCGCAACCAGCAATTGTTGCTGAAAGAGGAGTCTCACTTCGATAAGGTGATTGACCCTGCTGCCGGTTCTTACTATATTGAAAATCTGACTGTGTCCATTGCTAAACAAGCTTGGGAACTTTTCCTGGCTGTTGAAGAGGAAGGTGGCTTTTATGCTGCTGTAAAAGCAGGTACGGTGCAGGCAGCTGTGAACGAAAGTAACAAGGCTCGTCATAAAGCTGTTGCTCAACGTCGCGAAGTGTTGCTGGGTACGAATCAGTTCCCGAACTTTAATGAGAAGGCAGGCGAGAAGAAACCATTGGAAGCTACTTGCTGCTGTGGTGGTCATGATACTTGTGAAAAAGATGTGGCTACACTCAACTTTGACCGTGCTGCCAGTGAATTCGAAGCATTACGCCTCGAAACAGAAGCTTCAGGCAAGCGTCCGAAAGCCTTTATGCTGACTATCGGTAATCTGGCTATGCGTCAGGCACGTGCTCAGTACTCTTGTAACTTCCTGGCTTGTGCCGGATATGAGGTTGTTGATAACCTGGGCTTCCCGACTGTAGAAGCTGGTGTGGAAGCTGCGATGGCTGCTAAGGCTGATATCGTGGTACTTTGTTCCAGTGATGATGAATATGCAGAATACGCTGTTCCGGCTTTCAAGGTTCTGAATGGTCGTGCTATGTTTATCGTAGCCGGTGCTCCTGCTAATATGGACGAGCTGAAAGCTGCCGGTATCGAGAACTTCATCCATGTTCGTGTCAACGTACTGGAAACATTAAAGGAATACAACGCTAAACTTTTGAAGTAAGATGAGAAAAGATTTTAAAAACTTAGATATATATGCCGCATTCAAGCCCGCTAACGGTGCTGAGTGGCAAAAGGCTAACGGCATCCATGCTGATTGGAAAACGCCGGAACACATTGAAGTGAAGCCTGTTTATACAAAAGAAGACCTGGAAGGCATGGAACATTTGGGCTATGCTGCCGGTCTGCCTCCTTATCTGCGTGGCCCGTACTCAGTGATGTACACACTACGCCCCTGGACAATCCGTCAGTATGCCGGATTCTCTACAGCTGAAGAATCAAATGCATTCTACCGTCGTAATCTGGCTTCCGGACAGAAAGGTTTGTCTGTAGCCTTCGACTTGGCTACACACCGCGGCTACGACCCTGACCATGAACGTGTGGTAGGTGATGTGGGCAAGGCCGGTGTATCTATCTGCTCACTGGAGAATATGAAGGTTCTTTTTGACGGTATTCCTTTGAACAAGATGTCTGTGTCCATGACTATGAATGGTGCTGTCCTTCCAATTCTGGCATTCTATATCAATGCTGGTCTGGAACAAGGTGCTAAATTGGAAGAAATGGCAGGTACTATCCAGAACGACATTCTGAAAGAATTCATGGTGCGTAATACCTATATTTATCCGCCTGCATTCTCCATGAAGATCATATCCGATATTTTCGAATATACTTCTCAGAAGATGCCGAAGTTCAACTCTATCTCTATCTCCGGTTACCACATGCAGGAAGCGGGAGCTACGGCAGACATTGAGTTGGCTTATACGTTGGCCGACGGTCTTGAATACCTTCGTGCCGGTGTTGCCGCAGGCATAGATATCGATGCTTTTGCTCCGCGTTTGTCTTTCTTCTGGGCTATCGGTACCAATCACTTCATGGAAATTGCCAAGATGCGTGCGGCTCGTATGCTTTGGGCAAAGATCGTTAAACAGTTCAATCCGAAGAATCCGAAATCACTGGCTTTGCGTACACACTCCCAGACTTCCGGTTGGTCGTTGACTGAACAGGATCCGTTCAATAATGTAGGCCGTACTTGTATCGAGGCTATGGCTGCTGCTTTGGGACATACCCAGTCTCTGCATACCAATGCTCTTGATGAGGCTATCGCATTGCCGACAGACTTCTCTGCCCGTATTGCCCGTAATACTCAGATTTATATCCAGGAAGAAACTTATATCTGTAAGAACGTTGACCCATGGGGAGGTTCTTATTATGTAGAGTCTCTGACAAACGAACTGGCTCACAAGGCTTGGGAGCTTATTCAGGAAGTAGAAAAACTGGGTGGTATGGCAAAGGCTATCGAAACTGGTATTCCTAAGATGCGTATCGAAGAAGCTGCTGCGCGTACACAGGCTCGTATCGACTCCGGTTCTCAGACTATCGTTGGTGTGAATAAATATCGTCTGGAGAAAGAAGCTCCGATTGATATCCTCGAAATCGACAATACGGCTGTTCGTCTGGAACAGATTGAAAACCTGAAACGCTTGAAAGAAGGAAGAAACGAGGCTGAAGTACAGAAAGCATTGGAAGCTATTACCAAATGCGTGGAAACCAAGGAAGGCAATTTACTGGAACTGGCAGTAGAAGCTGCCCGTGTTCGCGCTACATTGGGAGAAATCTCTTATGCTTGTGAAAAAATTGTAGGACGTTATAAAGCAGTAATCAGAACTATATCAGGCGTGTATTCATCAGAAAGTAAGAATGACAGCGACTTCAAGCGTGCTTGCGAATTGGCCGAGAAGTTTGCGAAGAAAGAGGGACGTCAGCCCCGTATTATGGTTGCCAAAATGGGTCAGGACGGTCACGACCGTGGCGCTAAAGTAGTTGCGACCGGATATGCCGACTGTGGTTTCGACGTGGATATGGGACCGTTGTTCCAGACGCCTGCCGAAGCTGCCCGCGAAGCTGTTGAAAACGACGTTCATGTAGTGGGCGTATCTTCATTGGCTGCCGGACACAAGACGTTGGTTCCGCAGATCATTGACGAACTGAAGAAGCTGGGCCGTGAGGATATCATCGTAATTGCAGGTGGAGTGATTCCTGCACAGGACTATGATTTCTTGTATAAAGCCGGTGTGGCTGCTATTTTTGGTCCCGGAACTCCGGTTGCCAAAGCTGCTTGTCAGATTCTGGAAATCTTGATGGACGAAGAATAAATCTTTATTCATATAATTTTAGAGAGGCAGGGTGTTGTATTAATATCCTGCCTCTCGCATTTTAAGTATATAGAGATAAAATTAGTTGGTTTTTAATGTCATATTAATCTTTTCTTTAATCACTCCGGTGGATATTTGCGACATCATTTCTTTGATATCCGTAATCTAATTAATTGATGTAGCATGAAAAAATTATTACTTCTTTTTATCTCAGCTTTATTAGCTGTAAGTGTGCAGGCACAATCGAGTGATAAGCCTGGTAACTGGAAACTGATTGTGTCGGATGAATATCCGGCGGATGACGTCGGTGTGGCAACGTATGACGTTGTAGCTGACTTTGGAGCAGATCCTACCGGAGTGAAAGACTCGTGGAGTATTTTCCAAACAGCACTTAATAAACTCGGTGAGAACAGGCGTGGCGGTGTGCTTTTTGTTCCTGCCGGCCGTTATCGTATTACCGGAAAACTTTATATTCCTACAGGTGTGACGCTGCGTGGCGAATGGAAACGGCCGACCAAAGGAGTAGCCATACAGGGAACCATTCTGATGGTAGACAATGCCGGGGGAGATGAACTTGAGTCGAAATCTTTCATTACCATGGAGCCTTCCACTGCCTTGACCTATCTTTCCATTTGGTACCCACACCAGAATCCGGATCATATAAAGCCCTATCCGCCGACAGTGCTTTATGGCCGTGATGGTGTGTGGGGTAATGAATATTGTAATGTCCGTCATGTAACATTGGTGAATTCTTACAGCGGCATTATCCTTTCCAGAAAGAACGGTGGCGGTTGCCCTAATATCTATGATGTATATGGAACCCCACTGAGCCGTGGTATTGAGATTGATAACATAGCTGACGTCGGTCGTTTTGAGCAGATATACTTTTCTCCTGATTATTGGGCAGGTTCAGGGCTTGAAGGGGCACCGAAAGCAGGTTCCGCTTTCACAGATTGGATCTATCAAAATGGGGTAGGTATAACAATGCGTCGTAATGACTGGTCTTACACCTGTTTCGTCGATGTCGAAGGATATAATTGTGGTTTTAAGACCGGAAATAGCATGTCCGGTGACGGCAATCCGAACGGTCATAATTACAGCTTTCATCTGAAAGACTGCCAGACTGGTATTCATGTTGATGGTAGTTCTTCCTCCGGCATTATGTTTACTCGCGTAGAGATGGAGAATTGTGAAAATGGTATCGTTGTATCTTCTGCCGACGGACCTGTTCAGCTTTACGGATGTGAAATATCCGCTCGTGAGAATGCTGTACTTATGGAATCCGGTTCTTCTTCTCGCTTGATGATGGAGCAATGTACTGTAAAAAGGGGAGCGGTGAATAGTATGTCAGGTGATTTTGTCGCTTCGGATTGTGACTTCAATAATACTACTCCGCAAGTTTTCATAGGTTCGGATGCACGTTGCATTCTTAAGGGTAACCGCTTCGCAAAGAAAGCAGATGTTCAAAACAATTCGCTGTTTGAATGTCATATAGATCACACAGCTCTGACAGAGAGGAGCAAGCTGCCGGAATTTCCTGACTTGCGTGTGCCTGAAACAAAACCTGCCCGTGTGGTGCTTTATAATGTCCTCGATTTCGGTATTGAACCTTTCGTTGTGCCTTTCAATTCTTCTACGAATACGCAGAGTATCCAAAATGCGATCCGCAATGGCCTTAACAGTGCGAAGGATGCTACTGCAGCTATACAAAGTGCCCTGGATAAAGCCAAAGCTGATGGGGGTGGTATTGTCTATCTTCCCGGCGGGCGGTATAAGATGCTCGGGACTCTTACTGTGCCTACCGGAGTAGAACTACGTGGTGCAGCCGATTTCGGGAGTATTCCCCGTGGGCACGGAACCATTTTTGAGGTATATGCCGGTAAAGGACAGCCTTCTGGAGAATCATTCTTGAAACTTGAAGCCGGTAGTGGTGTTCGTGGAATATCCATTAATTATCCTGAACAACTCTCTTCCATGTTGCCTGCGATGGCACAGTATCCGTACACCATTCAGGGGAAGGGGAAAGATATCTATATTGTCAACGTCGGCATACGTGCAGCTTGGAACGGACTGGATTTGTTCAGTAACAAGTGCGATAACCACTATGTGGACTATCTGGCAGGACATGCTTTCAAGAATGTGATTCGTATAGGCGGAGGTTCGCAAGGCGGTATGGTTAATAACATGCAGTTCAATACCATTGTCTATGCTTGTGGTGCTGAAACAAAATTTGGATCTTGGTCTAATAATGCCGATGCTGATAATGGCAAGGCATACGATCAGAATATGAAGGAACTTCGTTTTATTACGGTGGAAGACTGTACGGATGAGATTCTTTACAATGATTTCCATTACGGAGGATACGAGGGGATTGTGTTCGATAAGTCCGGTGCAGGCAGGGCTGCTTCTGGAAAGGCACTTGGGCTTGGTATAGACGGTTCGATGAATTCTGCCATGTTCAATGCGCTGGGCAGTGCAGGTTTTCCGCTGGTGAATACGCAGTTAGTTGCCCTTGAAGCAAAGAGTACTGCTTTTCCTGATACCCGTTACATTACTTTGGGTGAAACATTTACAGGAAATGCTGAGTTTTATGGCATAGACCTTTGGGGAGGACCCAAACATTCGACTGTTATTAATAATGGGAACTTGGTATTGAATCTGGCCAATTTTTCGACTACCGGTAACGTTTATCATTTCTATTTGCCTAAATCAACCGGAAAGGCCAGGATGCACAATGCAGTAGTAAATATGAAGTCTGACGCCAGTATTGCTAATTCAAGTCATGAGAAGCAGGCATTTGTCGGTGCCAGTGTCCTCGACGTAGAATCGTGGAGGATTAAGTTGATGGGTGAATGGGATTGCAATCTCACGCTTACCCCCGTTTTTGAGGCTACCGATGCCTTGTTGAGCCGTACTAAGTGGAGTATTACCGCCAATGTGAACAATGGAAACGCCCGTAATGCCATTGACAATAATGTATCCACGCGATGGGATACAGGACAGTCACAAAAAGCTGGTCAGATGGTTACTGTGAATATGAATGCAGCCAATAAGCTGAACAGAATAATTTTGGATTCTTCAAAAAGTCCCGGTGACGGTCCTGCCGGTTACGAACTGTATGTGAAGAATGGCGCTAACGCTGACTGGAAACTTGTAGCCGAAGGGAAAAACGGTACTTCCGTCCTGATTATCGGTTTCCCGGAAGAGACAGCAACACATTTCAAAATTATCCAGACCGGGACGAAGGGCGGGTATTGGTCTATCCACGAGCTCTATGCGGCATTGGTGGACGATACTCCTACAAGTATATCACCTGAGGTCATAGAATCAGCCGGAGAGATTTATTATTATGACGGTCGGTTGGCTTGGAGTGGATTGAAGAGCGATGTAGACAATCAAGTTGAAATCATTGATTTGTCGGGACGACGCATATTATCACAGCAAGTGAATACTAATTCCTTGCAATTATCCGGCATGCAAGGCGGATTCTATATTGTGGTGGCCAGTGATGGCACGAATGTGTTGCGGAAGAAACTGTTCTTTAAAGAATAAAGCCTTGACCGGGGTATGATTTTGCGTTTGGTTGATGAGAATTATAAATTGTTTGTTTTTAGTATTTGTGTTGATTCTCAATGTATTGCATTTACCAAATGTTTTTCTGATAATGTAAAAGCATTTACCGCAGTATGTAACGACTTTTACCGCTTATTGTAACGGCTTTTACTTCGGTATGTAACGACCTTTACCTCGGCGTGTAAATGAAGTTACCGTGTGGGGTGAAGGTTGTTACCATGAAATGAAAGCAGCCGTGTCCTCGTAAGGTGAAATTCATTCACCTGCCGAGGCACGGCTGTTTGTTTGTAAGATATGACTGGTCGTCCGTTGTATGGTAGATAGCGGAAACCTTGTTACCAGCTATATTCTTCTACATAGCTATCGAAATACTCTTCCTGTTGCAAACCCAACTTCTTGGCCAGTGCCATCACTTTTTGTTGTTCGGAAGGCGACAACAAGGTTTCTCCTTTCCGTTTCTGATAATATTTTCTGATTCCCCACGTGCCTATCAGCCCGTAGCGGAATGTTCCTGATGCACTGACAGCCAGTGCTTCCGTGGTGCGGACAAAACCTTTGGCATAGCGCACTTTCTGGTTGGAACGGTAATATTCGCACTTCCCTGTCCTGGCTTCAATCGTTTTCGGATTCAGTGTAGGCGGAAAAGTTACACTTGCCGGTGTATGAGTGTATGCAATCCGGCGTAGGCAAGTGTCGGCATGAGGGCAATCTGCCGTTGCGCACAGACCAAAGTTATGGGGAACTCTTGAATAATCGAATGATTCTTTTTCCATTGTGTTTTCAATTTAATGATTGTGCGGCAAAGGTACGATATATATTACGGATTGAGGCAGATTATAGAATGATATTCTGTGATATTATGATTTGTTTTTATAAAGTATCTTTGACTGAAATATCCGGATTATCTTTTATAAATAAAAAATCCGTTACTTCCGTATCATACATCAGTAACGGATTTACCCTATCAAACAATCTGATTACTTAGTTAGATTCCTATATCTTTGTAAAGCTTCCAGATAATAGTAGTCTGCATAATTCAGTGGTACGTCTATTTCCGAACCGTGGGGCAGTGAACCGGTGGAGTGCATTAATACAAATCCTTGGTTAGTGCCTTTCGCTGCCAAATATTTATCGCTGGAAAGATTCTTCAGAATGGTTTCGGCATAATCGAAATATTTCTTTCCTTCCGGAGCAAAGGTGCTAAGTTCAAGTAGCGCTGAGGCTGTGATGGCTGCTGCCGAGGCATCTCTCGGAGTGGTTTCACCTGTGGGTGCATCATAATCCCAATATGGAATGCAGTCGTCAGTAGTTACCCTTTTCATAATCATATCCGCAATGTTTATGGCTTCCCGGAGAAATGTAGTATCTTCAGTTTCGCGATAGCATGAAGTGTAGCCATAAACTCCCCAAGCTTGTCCGCGCGACCAGGCGGAATCGTCGTTCTTACCTTGATAAGTACCTTTACTTTCCACTGTACCGTCATTGTTGTAGCTGATGACATGATAAGATGTATAATCCGGACGGAAATGATGTTTTATGGTGGTCTGGGCATGTTTAACAGCCACTTTATAATAAGTGCTGTCTCCGGTCAGCCGGGTTGCATTAAATAGTAAATCCAAGTTCATCATATTATCAATGATAACCGGAAAATTCCAGTGTCCGAAATCCCATGAGCGGATACAGCCAATTTCCGGATTGAAACGTGAGCAGAGATTATTTGCTGTTTCCACAATTATGCTTTTGATGCTGTCATTGGGAGCCAGGCGGAGAGCATTGCCGAAACTGCAATTGATCATGAAACCTAAATCATGCGTATCTTTGAAACTTCTTATCGGGTTCAGCAAGTTAGTATATTGGATAGCTTGTTCTTTTAACTTTTCATTTTTTGTCATCTCATAGGCGTACCATAGGCTCCCGGGGAAAAAACCGCTGGTCCAATCGTAGATATCGGTCAGATGCCTTTTACCAGTTATTTCAACAGATGGATTAGGTAAAAGAGCTTTTTGGAATGAATCGGGACTTCGTTCCAATTGGCTGGTAAGAAAGTCAATGTCGTATCCCGCCCATACAGATCTGGGGAGCTTTGCAGAGTCAGCAAGCTCATTTGCCGTCAATTCCAATTGATAGGAAGCAACATCTAAAGTTTCTTTTACCCATGATTCCTGATTCATATCTGTTTTCTTTTGACAACTGACGAGCCCCAATAATAGGGCGGCTATAATTGATCTGTTTATTTTCATACTAAAAATTGAATTATAAAATGATTATTACTATACTACTTAATCTTCTGATTGATAGACCACATTTGCAGGGATTAATATCTGTTTCTCCTTTTGATCTCGGAAAATGATAATTTCCACTACTTTGGTAAAATCAGCCTGTTTTGTGTGTTTTATCATATCCGCCAATGTGTGAATATCGTTTCCTGCCAATGAAAGAATCACGTCATTAGGTTGTATAAAGTCACGTAATGGACTTTCCAATGCATCAACAGCAATGACATATACGCCTCGCTTAGAATCCATTCCGGTAGCGGAACGTTCTTCTTCCGAATCCAGTTCTTTTAAAGACAATCCTGACCAGTTTTTAGTGACTATGCTTTTAGCTTTATGTGCATAAATAGTCGGGAGGGGCATTTGGGGGTGTTTAGCCAGTTGTTTTAAATTAGGAGAAACCACTCCGAACTTATCCATCTCAAAGTTCTTGAAACCACATAAAGGAGTTATCTTTGATATCTCCACAATACTGAAATCGCCAATGAGGGCGTTTTTGAATGTCACGGGATAAACAACAGAATGCTTGTCTGTATGATTTTTAATTGCCTCCTGATAGGACAGGCTGTCAGTAAATAAATTGTAATCTGTCTCTGCTCCCCAATCAGAAACTCTGATAGGACGATAAGGACGCATTATCAGATTTCTGACAAATACATCACCACTGTTTTTAAACCATACATGTGGATGGAATGTATTATTAACTATTATATTATTTTCTACAACTCGATAAAAGCCTTCTCTTAACTTTATCCCTCCACTTAAGCAAAGATTATTGTAGATGTGATAATTACTGGAACCATCATCCAGGTCAATATCCCAACCACGGTCACATCTGAATCGGTTGTATCGTATTATATTTTCTTTTTTAGCGTCAAGGAGGATGATATCAGGCTCTGCTGTAACCAAGCTGTCCATTTGGGAACGATTGCTTCTCCAAAAGCGGTCTCTTCCCCAGGAGTTGAGCGAACCGTGATCACCCGTTTCTCTTACAGTGTTGAAAACATCATTATACTCGATAATATGCCCTCCCCAAGTACCTTCGCTTATATTGATACCTGCACGTGGGGTATGGTAGATGCTGTTGTGACTGATAGTGATGGAACTGCACATTGACAACTGAACTCCGGCAACTTGTTTTTCGTAAAGCCCTATATGATGAATCAAATTGTCATAGACTAAACATTCTGTTGGATAATTTTCTGTTTTAGAACCGGTGATACGGTCAATCTGTGGTATAGCCACGGATTCTTCATATCTGAATGAAGGAGAACGCACGGCTTCAGGATCACCTACGAAACAGATGCCACTGGCACCTATTTGAGACAAATGACAACCAGTGACAGAAGATTGGTAGTTATAATCAGAGAAGAATATTGCGTTACCTCCCAAATTATAAAAATTACAATCTTGTATTCTGCAGTTTTCACTGCCCTCCAATAGAATGCTACCTCCCCGATATATAGCCCAGTCCGAGCGCAACAAGGGCTCATAATGTTCCATAAAAGTTCGGGTGGTTTGAGTAAACTCAATATCTTTTATAGTAATATTCTGTATCGGCCTTTCCTTACTGCCTCTCAATTCAACCAGATGCTTCAGTTGGGGCGTTTCTAATGTAATCTCTTCCATATTCTCATCAGGCATGGGATAATAATAGAGTATTCTATTTTCTTTGTCATAATACCATTCTCCCGGCGCATCCAGTTCTTCAAATATATTTTCTACCATTCGATTCTGTATATGTCCGGCAGAGGGACGGTTGTTCTGCCAGCCTCCTTCTAATCGCAGTGTGTTATTCTTGTTTTTTTCAACAATTTGATAATGAATATCTCCCCAGTCTGATGCATGCATGACATGCAGATATCCCTTCTTGGGAGCCTTCCACTTCTTTATTCTTTCAGTGGAGGTGGCTTGAGCTGAGGTGCCGTTAAACCTGACTGCAGTAGAGTCAAAATTGGGGTATCGGGCCATTGGACGATAGCTGCCATTGACAAATAGCTGATCCATTATCACCGATTCCTTAACAGAGGATTTCATGATATTTTTTTTATAATGTTCCCAGTTGGGATGAAGAGTTACTCCGCTTGTAATAATTACTTTTTCTTCAGGATATGCACAAATTATAAGTTGCTTTTCTCCATTTCCATCTTCGGAAGTTAAAACGAGTGGTTGTTCTAACCGATATACACCTTCACGCAGGTAAATGGTTGTAATTCCATTTTGCTTGCGTGACTCTTGCTTCGCTTTTTCTATACTTAGAAAGGGAGAATCGATGTCTCCTTTTCCTGTATCTTTTCCATTGGGAGACACAAAATATTGCGCCTGTGAGTATGCGTAATTTGTTCTGACAAAGCATAGCAGAAACAAATAAATGATGATTTTCCTTCCCATTTTAGTATTGCTTTACCGTTTTACCCTTCACTCTTGTAGCTGACATTTCAGTGTTTTCTTTTTGCCATTTATTTTCACTTCAAGTTCTACGCTGTTTCTTGTTTTTTCTTGAAACTTAGCTGAAATATCAACTTTCTTATTTATATCTTTGACTGGATATATTACAGTTATATAACTCACTGTTTCTTCACTTGTTTTTTCAACATTAAAGGCAAAGGCAGGGCGCTTAGTACGATGGCGATAGGATGTGGAATACCACCCTTCTTCCTCTTCCATCTTTACTTCTTTATTTGCGAAGCACTGCAACACTACATTGCTATTGCCCTCGTAGGCGGTAGCTAATTTTTTATTTTGAGAATCAACGTTTACTTTTCCGTCACAGAGTTGATAGTGCAGATTTATGGTTCCTTGCGCTGTGCCTATAGCCTCATCTACAATAACGAAGTAAGAAGCATCTATAAAAAAGATGAAACGCCGATGCTTAAGTTCCTTATAACTTGGATTCTCTGTTACCAGTACTTGTATATCACCATCTGTTTTCCACTGCTTGGTTACGGACTGCGTAGTCTCTAAATCCTTGTTGTTTAACGTCAGTGTGTTATGTACGGCTGTCTGTCGAAACCAATTACGGAGTTTCGCTACTTCTTTGTCACCGCCATATACGTATGAGCCTGAATCCGGAAACAGGTTCTTGCCGTTAAACCACAGTTCGAAAGTGCCATTATCGGGTTGACAATGCCATTCTCCCTTTGGACCGGCTTTTATCATCATTATTGTGGCATCTTTATCCCACCCGTTGCGAAATGTAAAGAAACCGGAAGTTAGGAAGCCTTTCGATAAATTATCCGGTGCTTTGCCTTCCTTCCCCAGTGTAGCAAAATAGCGTATTTGTTTATTGTCTGGAAATAATTTTGCCCAATTCCGGAATCTGTCCCATGTGTTATTCCGGCTGGCATCGCTGAAGCACGGGTACGTATAATCGGGGAAATTAAGATTCAGAAAGAATACAATCATATTCTCTACAGTCTTGATATATGATTGTGGAAATTCATTGTGAAATCCATTGGACTCTGCCATGAACAATGCTTTTTGAAATATATCAATACAAGCGGCATGGTAGCCCAAGTCTAGTTCATACTGACCTCCATCCTCATATACTTGTTTTTCTATTTCCCTATTCAGAATCTTGATACCACTTTCTCTCCATGAAACAGCTTCTTTAAATTCGGGGAAGAAGACACCTGCATAAATCATGCGTTGCGCTTCGAATAATAGATGGTTTCCTTCTGCTGAATAGTTATGAAGCACATGAAAGGCGTGACGCCGGTAGTTCACGAGAAACTCCGTCAGAAAGTCCGCTGTAAATGAAGGTGATGAAAGAAAGAGTGTAAATTGATTAATTTGGTCTGCCAGACGGTGGCTTGTCTCTAATGGACGCCAGGCAAATCGCACATTCTCTGCCACGTCTTTGGTTTTACTATGACTTAGTATTTCATACTCTTGTGCATCAATTTCGAGTAAGGGATTCTTTCGAACCCAGTCTCTATATTGATAGACCCATTCTTTGGCATATTTTTCGTCTTTACTTAAATAATATGCTTTTCCCATGGGAATAAACCACTTATGGCGGTGCAATTGCCAGCGTAGTTCATTATCTTTCACCGGCCAGTATTGCCAATTGATGTCTTTCCCATAATTGAAGGGCCGATAACCATCATGTACATAAAATGTATGCTTCAATGCTTCGTCTGCCCATTCTTGCTCTTGTTTGCTGATGGTAATGCTATCAAGGTTAATGGCAGGATTAATTATGCTTTTACGATTCTGATAGTATTTTAGAAGAGCTTGTGCAGCATCTTCCTTGTTTCCCTCATTATATAATCGGTTTACCTCTTCCAATCCCGGGTAGTTTAAATTCAGCAAAGTAAATGCATCTTCATTCAATGATTGTGCCCATACCGTATTAGTAAAAAGACACAGATAAAAGCAGAGTATTATCTTTGGCAGCTTTTTCATATTTATGTATGAAGTTAGTATTTATAATGAATATCCTATTTTTTTATGAGATGAAAGAGAGAGAGGAATAAATTGAGTATAATACTGCAAAGTATTCCTCTCATACATTTTCATAAAAACGTTAAAAAGGATTAGCTTATTTTTCTCCTATTGGGAAATAATATTTTTCCTATTGGAGAAATAATAAAGCCTGTTATACCACTTTATTTTTTAAACGTTACTTAATAGCCCGGATTCTGTTTCAATAGCGGGTTAGAAGTCATTTCCTGCTCCGGAATCGGGAATAAGTAACAATCTTTTGTAAATTGAAGTGCTGTACTGGAAAATGTTGGCCAACCATCACGCCCTTGTGTCCAGTAATCCTTCAGTTCGCTGACCAGAATATCCCAACGTGCCATATCAAACATCATGTGTCCCCACTCGAAACCTAACTCACGGAAACGTTCTTGTTGCAGATATCTCATTAGATTTTCTTTATTACCGGCAATGTCTACACCCTGAATAGTACCGATTTGCTCAACTGAAGGCATATTGACTCTATTTCTTACTCTATTGATTAATGAAACGGCCTTGGGCAAATCATTCTCATGAATGCAAGTTTCTGCATATAGTAAAAGGACGTCTGCATAGCGCATCACAATCATATTCATTGGGCTGTAGCCACCTTTTCCTCCGAGTTTCCCAACGATGTATTTTACTACGCAATGATTGCTGGTTTTAGAATATCTGCTCTTGAAGTTTGCATTGTCTTGCCCTGTCTTCTGTATAAACTCTTCAACGGCAGGTGAATCCTCATACCAAACTGTATATTTCAAACGGGGATCTCTGATTTCGTAGGGTGCAGTAGCATTAAATTTAGGATCCTTTGACTCATAGTTGTAATTGAATACAGGACCGGGAGTCGCATCTGTACGGTCAATATATGTGCTGGCCACTTTATACCCATTAAGAGTCTCAAATAAATCACAGTAATATTCGGTTGGTTCCAGATAACCAAATCCTCCTGTGAAATTCATATTCGCTTCGGCAGGCGGATTTATAAAGTCCATGAAGCGGTTCATTGCATATTGTCCCGTGGCAGCGGGGCGGGATGGGTCATATTGAATTTCATAAATGGATTCTATTCCATTTTCACCATCTGGCCAGAATTGATCATAATAGTGAGGAGTTAAGTCATAATCAGCATCTTGTACATCAACCAATGCTGCGAATTCCTTTTTTGCATCTGTCCATCTTTTTTCATATACGTACACTTTCCCTAAAAATGCTTGGGCGGCACCTTTGGAAGCGCGTCCCAGGTTGGCTGTGCCACGATATTCTTTAACGGAGGGCAGCAATTGTTTTGCCTTCTCAAAATCTGCAATAATCTGAGTGATGACTTCTGACTTTGGAGTTCTGGGCTTTAAAACTTGGTCATAACTAACCTGCGGTTCTGTGAATAAGGGTATATCTCCAAATAGAGTAACCAAGGTAAAATAAGCATATCCACGTATAAAGTAGGCTTCTCCCAATGTTCTGTCGAACACCTGCTGGCTAACGTTAGCGGGCTTTTCCGTATTAGTAAGAATATTATTGGCACATGCGATTCCTTTGTACATATTTTGCCAACATTGGCGGGTGAAATCCAGGCTGGAAGAAACCATCGGGAGACGTCCGTTGTATGGATTGAATACACCGCAACGACTGGTTGCCGTTTCTCCTGCAAAAGGAGTAATTCCATCAATCATCGGAAAGAATTCTGAGGGATATCCGGTCATGACCGAATACATACCATTGGCTGCTGCTGCAAAATCATCGTCAGTTTTGAAAAATGTACCTGCAGTCAATTGATTCTGAGGATAAGTTGTCAGGAAATCTTCGCAAGAAGACAAGAGTATACTTGTTATTATTCCTATTATTAGATATATCTTTTTCATATTTCTCTATGTTTTATGTTTGGAGATGATTTTACATTAAAATTTCAATGAAAGTCCCATTGATACAGATTTACTTACCGGATAGTATCTCACAGTGCCATCCTGTTGGGTACTGGTGGTTTCCGGATCGAATCCTACGTATTTTGTAAACAAGAAGGGGTTTACTGCATTAAAGAAAATGCGCAGGTTGCTAATCCTCATCTTCTGTGTGAAACTTTTGGGTAAAGTATAACCTATCTGAATATTCTTTATACGGAAGAAACTGGTATTCTGCATTACCTTTTTATGACCTTCCGGAGCATTGGTACCGAGTCCTGTCATTGCAGGATACTTACCGGAAACAGTTACATTGCCATCTTCGCCAACAATAGTACGATTGTCGAAATATTCTTTATAAATATTACAGAATCTGGGATTTACTCCACCATAGCTGTTATCATAGTAGACACATTTTTTTGATTCTCCACTCGTAGCTACAGAAAGATCAATGCCTTGCCATTCTGCCGTTAGGTTAATTCCATATACTAATTTGGGGTCACGGCTGCCAAGGAAGGTCTTATCTTCTGTATCTATTTTATCATCTCCGTTGGTATTTTGGATAATATAGTTACCCGGACGAATGTCGCCATTTGGTTTTACGCTGTTATTGACTTCATCCCAGTTTTGATAAATGCCTATTGTCTTATAGCCAAAATAAGAATTGATAGGATATCCTTCTTTAATCCAAAGGTCATTTTCTATTTGGAATGGAGCTACCCCTCCCATATTTGTCACTTCATTTTTATTGTGTGCAAGGTTGATGGATATGCCGTAATGGAATTTTTTAATATTGTCATTCCAGCTTGCACTGATTTCCCATCCGCGATTCATCACCTCACCGACATTAATGACGGGACCATTCAGATATCCTGTAGAATAAGGAATGGTAGCGGTAAACAACATGTCATTTGTACGTTTGTCATACCAGTCAAATGTAAAATTCAACCTATTGTCCAATACTGTTGCATCAACACCTATATTGGTAGTAGTAGTACTTTCCCATTTGATGTCCTTATTGCTCATGTCTGTTTGGTAATAAGCCGGATATATTGCATTAGGGGTTCCTAAAGGATAACGATCGGTCAGTTTGTAACTGCTTACCCATGCAAACGATTTGATATTGGCATTTCCCAATGTACCATAACCTACTCTTAGCTTTAAATTGTTCAGCCAGGAAATGTCTTTCATAAACTCTTCTTCACTGATGCGCCATCCGGCTGATATAGAGGGGAATGTTCCCCATTGATTCCCTGGTGCAAAAACTGATGAACCATCTCTTCGGATATTGGCCTGGAAGAGATATTTGCCCATATAGTCATAATTCACTTGTCCGAAAAGAGAAACTACGGAATTTTCTGCCATACTGCCATTTAAATAATCAATAGTGTTACCTGCATCAATTACACGCAACTCATTACCGGGAAAGCCTGTTTTCTTACCGGAAAGATTTCCTGATTTAGCTTTCTCCGCTGTAAATCCGGCAAGTACTCCTAAAGTATGTTTTTTTGCAAATGTTCTGTTGTAAGTAAACAACTCTTGTATCTCCCATTTCTGACTGTCTGAATAGTTACTAATGGCCTCAGCATTAGCTTCTGTGGCATAAATGCTTTCAGGAGTTTCATAATCATACACTGTATAACTGGATTTCCAATAGTTCTTTTTGCTCCATATATATTGTTGGTTATAAACAGATTTAAATTTCAGTCCTTTAAGGATTTCCCATTCCAGGAAAAAGTTTGCTCGCGTGGTAAAGGTGTTACCTTCAATCAGTCTTACATAGTTTGGATCGCTGAGGTACATCATGGACAAAGGCATTGCCTGTCCTGCATCATACTGTCCGGGGAGGCTACGAAGGGGAAGTCCGTATGAACCATCAGGCATATATTGTGGAACGCTTGGGTGGATGAGTAGAGCGTTTTTAGAATAGTGATAGATATCCTCACGGCTATCAGTATTGGCGATACTGGCTTCTATATTGACTCCTATTTTAAATTTCTTGTTGAAAGCATAGTCAAAATTAGAACGGAAGTTGAAACGATCATAATCTGTCAGATGAATGACCCCTTCTTGTTTGATATATCCGGCTGAAATAGCATATTTAGCCTTTTCAGTACCACCTTTCATGGAAAGATAGTAGTTTTGTATCGGAGCATTATTCTTATAAGCGTAATCCCACCAGTTAAATCCTTTGCCGAGAGTTTCAGGCGCATGACTGCCACTCCAAGGCAGAGTCTGATTACTCCATACGGCTTCTTCATTCTGCTTGATTGCCAATTCTGTAGCATTCAGCACATCCGGCATGTGAGAAACGCTTTGCCACCCATATTCAGCGGAAACTTCTACCTGCATAGCTCCTGTTTTACCTCTTTTGGTGGTGATGAGAATAACGCCATTGGCAGCTTTTGAACCGTAAATAGCTGCTGATGCCGCATCTTTCAGAACCGAAATAGTTTCGATGTCCCCCATGGCAATGTTATCCAATGTACCTTCAAAGCCATCAACGATAACCAATGGTTGTGTTCCTGACATGACTGAGCCTATACCGCGCACTTGAATTTTGGATGCAGATCCGGGAGCACCGTCTCCCGCTGTGATTTGCACGCCTGGTAGTTTCCCTTGCAATGCTTGTGCAGAACTGGTTGCTGTGATTTTAGTCAATTCTTCACCATTAACGGAAGATATGGCACCGGTTAAATTCACTTTTTTCTGTGCGATATATCCTGTTACGACTACTTCATCCAGCATTTCTGTATCTTCTTTTAAAATAACAGAGAATTCATTTTTACCCTCTACAGATACTTCTTGCGTTATGTACCCGATGAATGAAATAACGAGAACTCCTTTTGGCGGTGCATCAAAACTAAACTTACCGTTTATGTCGGTAATAGCTCCAATCGTGGTTCCTTTAATAGAAACATTAGCACCGGTTATAGGGCCTTGGCTGTCTTTTACAACACCTGAAATTCTTCTGTTTTGCAAGATGCTCTCAATAGAGTTCCGCCCTGTTGATGTTAGTGCATCATTTGCCTTAGTTTGTACCGGAAGGCAACAAGCGCAAGTTAGTAACGAAAGCATGAGCATTCGTTTTGCGTAAAATCTTCTTTTGTCCATAATTTTTTAGTGTTAGTTTATGTATTAGAAATTAGTGTTATCTTTTATTGAGCCTTATTGAAGCGGAAAACCAATGATTCTTCTTTTATTCCTTTGGGTAGAGTGATTCTTGTTTTTCCGTTTCTACAGGTATATTTCATTTGTTTTCCGTTTTGCAACAGCGTGATTTTACCGGTGGGGATATTACCTTCCCATTCGATATATGCGGGGAGCTTTTCATTTTCAGGGAGTGCGTAGATTGCATACAACGTTTTTCCATTTTTATTGGCTGTAAACCATATGTTTCCGAAATGATAGTTAGGTGTTGTACGCGTATCATAGATGGCTGTACCATTCTTATGGAGCCATTCGCCAACTTTTTCTAAGCGTTGATATACAATGTCATCGATATTACCTTCTCCATCAGGACCTACATTCAATAGAAGGCATCCCCCTTTGGCAACCACTTCTGCCAGAGTGTTTATTACCCATTCTGAAGTTTTGTATTTTGGATTAGGATTCCATCCCCAGGTATTGCTGAATGTTATGCAACTTTCCCATGGGAAATTTTGCTGTTCTTGCGGAATTGTTTGTTCTGGAGTTTGGTAATTCTCATTTCTGCCGGGAATAGTTCTGTCAACAGTTATTAATCCCGGTTGTTTTTTGCGGGCATTATGTACTATTTCATCTAACTTAATATCTTGTTGAGGTTTTCTTACCCATCCGCCGTCTAACCAAAGAATATCGATTCTACCGTAGTCAGACATCAACTCATCAATCTGATTGGCAGTATATTCTTGATATTTAGCCCATTTTTCAGGGTATTTCTTAAGATCGTAATTGGGATTGCGTGTAGGGGTTGCAAAAAACGGATCCCAGTAATTTTCATTATGCCAGTCCGGTTTTGAGAAATAAGCTCCGACCATGAAATCTGATTTGCGAAAAGCTTCAAAGACATGGTAGGTAATATTGCTGTATTTTCCTTTCTTATAGGGGCCTTTGGTGACGGTATAATCTGTATATTTGGAGTCGAACATACAGAAACCGTCATGGTGTTTGGTAGTGAATATCAGATATCTGAATCCTACTTTCTTCATAAATGTAGCCCATTCGGTTGGCTCAAAACGGCTTGGCTTGAAGGATTCGGATAATCCCCAATACCATTTCTTAAACTCACAATAAGTAGTTTCCGGACGTGCCTCTCTGCGGCGATCTGTAAACCATCGGTCTTCTGAACACAATGCCCATGATTCTGCAATGCCGGGAACTGAATATATCCCCCAGTGGAACATAATGCCCAATTTTGCATCTTGCCACTTTTCTATCTTCTCTAATACGGATGGATCTGTGGGCCATTCGTATTCTTTGGAAGTTTCGTGGATAAAGGTTTGTTCTTTAGAGACTAAATTGTTTTGACCATTCACTATAAGTGATAAACTGATCCCGGTTAATAAGATTAATAGTTTTTTCATTGTCTCGTTTAAATGGAGTTATTATTAATGTTTTTCATTATTCCCGTTTTTTTGTTTGATGTAAAGGTAGGGTTGTTTTTTTTATATTCGCTTTGCTCTTGTAGAAACGACTTGATGTATTGTATAGAATGCTTTTGTTTTTGTTGAAGTAGCTTTCGTTTTTGTGTAATATATACTTAAATAGCCTGTAAACAGGCTATTTAAGTGGAAATATGAAGTGGATTTTCAATTTCTTTTTTAGGTTTGGCTATGATTGCTTTTGCCGTTTTTTCCATATTCTGATGGCAGGCAACCAAAATATTTCTTGAAACTTGTAGCAAAGTAGGAAGGTACGTAACCAACCATGCTACTAATTTCAGACACTGTATATTTCCCTTCTTTTAGCAATTTGCAAGCATAATTGAATCGCATCTTGCGAATAAATTCATTGGTCGATTCACCAGTCAATGCCTTCATTTTAAGGTGAAGGTTGGAACGACTCATACACATCTCACGGGCGAATTCGTCTGTTGTAAATTCGGCATCATCCATGTGTTTTTCCATAACTTCAACCGCCTTTTTTAATAAATCTTCGTCTAATGGGTTGAGTGCTATTTTTTCGGGCTCGATTTCTAAAGATTTGGAGTAATATTCTATAGCGCGGTGCCGTGTTCGGAATAAATTCTTTATTTTAGTCGTAATCATAACTAACGAAAACGGTTTGGGGATATAGTCATCTGCTCCTACTTGTAAACCTTCCAATTGCTCTTTAAAATCAGTCTTAGCAGAAAGAATAATGACGAGGATATGGCAAGTGCGCAAATTTTGTTTAATGAGTTTACATAGTTGTATTCCATCCATGACGGGCATCATTATATCGGTCAAAACAAGGTCTACTTCTTGTTCTTTTATTATAGCTATTGCTTCTTCTCCATTTTGAGCTTTTAGGATTTGGTAATTTTTACCTAACTCGTCGCTCAAGTATTGTAGAATATCGATATTGTCCTCCACGATCAATATGCTTTCTTTATTATTTTTATTTGTCTCAGTTATGTCTTCTTTTTCTTGTATGTCTCCTGTATCTGTAATGTACATATCTTGATTGTTGGTTGTATGAACTTCAGTTTCTTGTTCTGTGGCTTTTTCTTCAGGTTTATAGACAGACTCGTCTGTTGGTAAAAATACAGAAAAGACACTCCCAACACCTTCTTGGCTTTCCAGTTCAATCCTTCCATGATGCAAATCTACTAATCGCTGTACTAAGGATAAGCCAATACCGCTGCCCAGATGTTCGTTATCTACTTGGTAGAAACGTTCAAAAATTCGTTCTTGTTTGTCGTTAGGTATACCACTTCCAGTGTCTTTCACCTGAAGTAATAACATATCATTCTCCTCTTTCAGTGTTATAATGATGCTTTTTCCTTCCCCAGTGTATTTAAAAGCATTGGAAAGCAGATTGTTGGTTATCAGTTCCAGATAGCTGGGGTCACAGAGGATGTTTTGTCCTTCTACTTCAGAGTAGAAGTTATAGTCTATTTTTTTATATTGAGCCATTTTCTGGTAAAAGAGAAAACTCTCTTCAATAGTTTGGTGAATAATATTGTATTTAACTTTAAGGTTAAATACGCCTAATTCAGCACGTCGGTAATCCATTAGTTGGTTTACTAGGTGCAGCAATCGATTCGTGTTTCGTTGTATATGTTCTAGCTGTTTATGTATCCAGCGGTCGCTCACCTTATCCATAATTTCTTGTAGAGGAGCAAGAATTAGGGTGAGTGGAGTACGTAACTCGTGTGAGATGTTTATAAAGAAACGTAGCTTCATTTCGTTTACTTCCTTTTGTTTCTCTTTGTCCATGCGTTCCATTTGGAGTTGCATCTTCATATTTTTTCGCATCCAGAAATATCGAAAGATGAAAGTGAAAATCATTATAAGAACAAATCCAAATAGTAAGATAGCCCACCATGTTTTATACCATACAGGTAGAATTATAATTTCCAGTTCGGTTGGTTTCTCATTCCATTTTCCGTTGTTGTTGGACGCTTTGACAAGAAAGCGATAAGTGCCGTGTGGCAGATTTGAGTAGGAGGCTGTACGCAAAATATCTGAGTAATACCATTCTTTATCGTATCCATCCAATTTGTATGCAAATGTGTTATGATTGCCGGAAATATAATTTGAAACAACGAATTCCAGCGAAAACACTGATTGGGCAGCTGTTAATGTAATGCTTTCCGTGATATTGATATTTTTTTGTAGTATACCGGAATCGTCACCGGGAAGGACTGTTTTATTGAAAAGTCGTAATCGCTTGATGACAACCGGTGGAGTATAGGGGTTATCCATTAATTGATCTGGATGAAAAGTAGTAATACCGTTAATTCCTCCGAAATACATTTCTCCATTTTCAGTATGGCAGAAAGAATTATTAGTGAATTGGTTACTCTGCAATCCGTCGTTATCTGTATAATTCCTGATTTTTTCTGTTTGCGGTTGGAAGCGACTCAATCCTTTGTTAGTACTTATCCAGAGTTCTCCATAAGAGTCTTCCAGAACCCCGTGCACTATATTGTTGGGAAGTCCGTTGGCTGTAGTGTATTGCTTGAATTCTTTCTTATTTATATCATAACGGTATAGACCACTTCGGGTACTTATCCAAAAAAGACCATTGTGAGATTCGTATATACTGTTGATAAAATTATGATTGACAGAAGAACCTTCAGGCAATAATAAAATACTCTTTAGCTCGTCTCCGATTTCAATATAGGTACTAATCCCTTTTTCACCGCAGAGCCACAAGCGCTGTTCACTGTCGCGGAAAATAGTAGTAATATGATTCGTCTTTATTGCCTTTTTGTCTTGGTCAGTGGCATAAGTTATGAATGTCTTCTTATGTGGATTAAAGCGTACAATAGAATCAAGTGTACTTATCCAAAGGTCTCCGTTGTTGGCTGGCACTATGGAATATGCGTGTTTTATATTGGAATTGTACGTTTCAATGCGTTTGGAATGGCGGTGCAGGATACTAATCCCTCCGGCATGTGTACCAATATAAACTAAATTTTTAGTTTCGTCTATATAGATTGTTTTTATATCATTTGATCCTAATCCTTCTTTTTGAGTGTAATGGGTAAAGGTGTTTGTTTCTTTGTTGTAGTGGTTCACTCCTCCGCCGTTAGTACCTATCCATAGCCCTTTTTGTTTATCTTCTATGATGCATGTGATTACATTATCGTTTAGCGAGTTCCGTTCAGACATATATCGTATGTTTTGGAAACAACTTTTGAGAGGGTGATAGTAGTTCAGACCTCCAAAGTAAGTGCCAACCCACATGCCTCCTTGAGAGTCCATAAAGATACTTCGAACGGAGGTTTGTGATAAACTTGTTTGTTTTTGCAGATCTCGGTCATAGGTGGTGAAAGTATCTTTTTCTTCGTTGTAAATATTGAGCGCGGTAAAAGTTCCTACCCATAATTGATTTTGCTGATCAGTGGCAAGTACACGTACATAATCAGAACTGAGTTGATGTTCTCCTCTTTTACGATATATGTTGGTTGCTAATGTCTGTGGATTGATGCGGAAAAGTCCTTTACCTTCTGTTGCTACCCATAGACGAGTAGAAGATTGTTGCAAAATAGCTAATATTTCCGTTCCTCTTAGTTGTGGAATAGGAAAAGATTTTAATGTGTTGCCGGATATGGAGTAAATAAATACACCTTGTCGTGGGGTGCCGATGTAGACATTATCTCCTTCTCTTTTGAGACATGTGGCGGAAAGTGATACTAAAGATGTTGGAAGTTTATCAACGCTGAATGTATGACTTTCTGTGTTAAAAAGAAATATCCCTTTTTCTGTACATATAAGAAGTTCTTCTGAATTAATTTCTTCAATATCAATAATCGGTATATGTTCATCTTTAATTGGATAGAAGTTCACAAAATGATCTCTGCCCGAAGCATAGAGCGAAAGTCCTTCTTCGGTTCCCGCCCAAAGCCTTTTTTGACTATCTATTTTGAGAGTTCGTATAATATCTCCTGATATGCTGGCTGTATAATTCTCATTGTGCTGATATACGGTAAAAGTATATCCGTCATATTTGTTTAGACCATCGTAGGTGGCAAACCACATATTTCCTCGATCATCTTGTACAATGTCAAGTATCGTACTTTGTGATAATCCTTGCTCAAGTCCAATGTGGACAAAGTTTATTGTGTTTGAGAACTGAGCATATATTGGAAATGCTGAGAAAAAGAAAATGAGGTATACGCAAAGTCTTGTCATAATTAAATTTATAGAGAAACATTGTGAAACAAAGATATAAATAATCGGGGAAAGACCAATAGATAGGCTGAAAATAAAACATGTGCAGAACGTGCAGTGGAAATAAGTAATTGATATGACATTTTCCTCATAATTTTATTTCTTGATGTAATAAAGATGCTGAATTTTTATTTGTAAAAGTATGCATAAAAAAGGTATTTCTCATTTGGATTTGTTTAATGATTTTAGATTTCTGGGTATATTGATTCTAATATTGTTGAAAACTCTTTGGGTTTTGTTGAAAGTGAGGCGAATGGGGCTTATGGAGTCTGATTCTCTTATTTTGTTACTTTAAAAATGTGATATGGTCTTATATTGGAAGATAAAGAATATCTCAATGCCAATTCTTTTATCATTCCTCTCTTTTTTGTACCTTTGCTCCGCTAAAAGAATAATGAATGATAGTTTGTATTGCCGAAAAGCCCTCTGTGGCGCGTGATATAGCTGATGTATTAGGAGCGAAAGATAGAAGAGACGGCTATATCGAAGGAAACGGATATCAGGTGACCTGGACATTCGGTCACCTCTGTACACTCAAGGAACCGCACGAATATACCCCGAACTGGAAATCATGGAGCTTGGGAAGCTTGCCTATGATACCACCGCGTTTCGGAATAAAACTGATCAGTAACCCTATTTATGAAAAGCAATTCCATACGATAGAGACTCTTATGCAGAAAGCCGACATGATCATAAACTGTGGTGATGCCGGACAGGAAGGAGAGTTAATTCAGCGTTGGGTGATGCAGAAAGCCGGTGCACGTTGTCCGGTAAAGCGTCTGTGGATTTCATCCTTGACGGAAGAAGCCATTCGGGAGGGTTTTGCCAAATTGAAAGATCAGAAAGAGTTCCAACCGCTTTATGAGGCAGGATTAAGTCGCGCAATAGGCGACTGGTTATTGGGAATGAATGCCACACGTCTTTATACTATGAAGTATGGGCAGAATAAGCAGGTACTTTCTATTGGTCGTGTGCAGACACCTACATTAGCGTTGATTGTGAACCGGCAGTTGGAAATAGAGAACTTTGTCCCCAAGCAATATTGGGAATTGAAGACTGTATATCGGGATACGACATTCTCTGCTATCATCAGGAAGAGTGAAGAAGAACTGATTCTGGAAGCAGAGAAAAATAAGGAAGCCATTGCTGTCGGGAAGAAACCCAAAAAGGAAGAAGAGAATAGAGGTATTGATCCTATTGCCAACCAGGAACAGGGTATGGCACTGCTGGAACAGATCAGGAATTCTCCTTTTATGATTACGGATGTAACCAAGAAGGAAGGAAAAGAAGCTCCCCCCCGTTTGTTTGACTTGACTTCCTTACAGGTGGAATGTAATAAGAAGTTTGCTTATTCTGCCGATGAGACCTTGAAAATCATCCAGTCATTATATGAAAAGAAAGTGGCTACCTATCCTCGTGTAGATACCACCTTTCTGAGTGATGACATTTATCCGAAATGTCCGGGTATCTTGAAGGGTTTGCGTGATTATGCAACATTTACAACACCTTTGGATGGGACCACTTTATTGAAGTCAAAGAAGGTATTCGATAATTCAAAGGTAACAGATCACCATGCCATTATTCCTACCGGGCAATATCCGCAGAACCTGACAGACATGGAGCGCCGTGTATTCGACTTGATAGCCCGTCGATTCATAGCTGTATTCTATCCCGATTGTAAGTTCGCTACTACTACCGTACTGGGTGTAGTGGAAGAAATAGAATTCAAGACTACCGGAAAACAGATTTTGGAACCTGGTTGGAGAGTTATATTCGGAACTCCGGGTGCACAGTCACAGGAAGAAAAAGATCCGGGAGATGAAGAAAATGTATTGCCGGCTTTTGTGAAAGGTGAAAGTGGTCCTCATGTACCCGATTTATATGAGAAATGGACACAACCTCCCCGTCCTTATACTGAAGCTACTTTACTGCGTGCTATGGAAACAGCGGGTAAGTTGGTGGATAACGATGAATTGAGGGATGCATTGAAAGAGAATGGAATCGGTCGTCCGTCCACGCGTGCCGCTATTATTGAGACTTTATTTAAACGTAATTATATTCGCAAAGAGAAGAAGAACCTGATAGCTACACCTACAGGAGTCGAGCTTATCCAGATTATCCATGAAGAGTTATTGAAATCTGCCGAACTAACGGGTATTTGGGAAAAGAAACTTCGTGAGATTGAGAAAAAGACCTATGATGCTGCACAATTTCTTGAGGAATTGAAACAGATGGTTTCTGAGGTTGTGATGAGTGTGCTTTCAGATAATAGCAATCGTCATATTACTATTGTGCAGGCGGTGGAGGAAATATCCGGTGGTAGTAAGAAGCGGGGTGGAAAGGCGGTAAAAGAGAACGATGCTGCCAAGCCTAAACGCCAAAGTAAACCGCGCAAGAAGGTTGTGGAAACAAATGCTGCTGGCACTTCTCAAATACAATCTATTGAGGGACAAACTTGCCCATTGTGTGGCAAAGGAACCATAATCAAGGGGAAAACGGCTTATGGTTGCTCGGAGTGGAAGAACGGATGTACTTTCCGTAAACCATTTGAATAAATGATGGTCATACAATAATCAGTCGACTTTTCAGTTTATGTGAATGATAACTTGTGAGGCATGAAATTATATAAACTGTTTTTATTTTTTCTTTGTGCTATCTTATTTCTCACTTCCTGTGGAGTGGGGCGGAGTCTGCGTCAGGCAGAACAAAGTTATGCCCGTGGAGAATACTTTGATGCTGCACGCCATTACAAAACGGCCTATACCCGTACTCCTCCCAAAGATCGTTCGCAACGAGGTGTGCTTGCCTATAAACAAGGTGACTGCTACCGCCGTATCAATTACACGTTGAAGGCTAAAGCTGCCTATATGAATGCCGTCCGTTATCGCCATCCGGATACTCTTTCTCATTTTTATCTGGCGGAGATGCTTCGTAAGAATGGCGAATATGCTGCTGCCATACCTTATTATGAGAATTATCTTGCTTATGCACAGAACCAGTCTGATATAAAAGGGCGTAAAGATTCCTTGGCGCATATAGGAATTGCTTCTTGTCTGCTGGCACAGGAGTGGAAAAAAAATCCTACCCGTCATATTGTAAAGCGTATCCCTATTCTTGTTTCCCGCCGTAGTGATTATTCTCCCATGTATGCGGGTAATGATCCTGATATCCTATATTTAACTTCTACCCGTAACGAGGCCAAAGGTGCCGATCTGAATGGTATTACCGGCATGAAAAGTGCTGATATATTCCACTCCAAGCGAAATGAAAAGAAGCAATGGCAAAAGCCTGAACCGCTTGCTTCGGAAGTAAACAGTGAATTCGAAGAAGGGGCTTGTTCTTTTTCGGCAGATGGTAAAACGATGTATTTCACTCGTTGCCGGACATTGCCCAATGCACCGGCTTATGCAGAGATATATGTTTCTCAACGTGCCGGGGCAGAGTGGGGGAGTCCTCAGAAGTGTGCAATCCTGAATGATACCCTTTCTTCTGTTGCCCACCCTGCATTATCTCCTGCAGGTGATTATCTATATTTCGTATCTGATATGCCAGGTGGACAGGGAGGGTTGGATTTATGGCGTATCAACGTGACTCGTGATGGTTTCGGTTATGTCGATAACCTGGGGCCTGAAATTAATACTTCCGGTGATGAAATGTTTCCCTCTTTTGCACCGGATGGTACCCTGTATTTCTCTTCCACCGGACATCCCGGCATGGGTGGTCTGGATATCTTTCGTGCTGTGCCGGATAGCCTGACGGGGCGTTGGCATATTGAGAATATGAAATCTCCGGTAAATTCACAAAGTGATGATTTTGGTATGACGTTCGAACCGGGTGCGCCCAATCGGGGCTTTTTCTCTTCTAACCGGGGAGATGCTCGTGGGTGGGATCACATTTACAGTTTTGAGCTTCCGGAGGTACATCATATCTTGAAAGGATTGGTTTATGATAAAGAGGGGGATGTACTTTCTGATGCGCTGGTTACTTTGGTGGGAGAGGATGGTACTTATATGAAGATCAATGTGAAGAAGGATGGAACTTTTACTCAGGAACTTACGCCGGGATGCCGTTATGCCTTGCTTGCTTCTTGTCGTGGTTATCTGAATGACAAAGAGGAGTTGATGACGGAAGATGTTAATGAGGATCGCCATTATGAACTTGAGTTTCCTTTATCTTCCATTACCCGTCCTGTACTGATAGAGAATATTTTCTATGAGTTTGACCGGGCTGACCTGACTTCGGAATCTACTGTAGCTTTGGATGAGTTGATACAATTATTGAACAATAATCCGAATGTTACTATCGAACTCTCCGCACATTGCGATTATAAGGGGAATGATGATTATAATCTCCGCCTTTCGCAACGTCGTGCAGAATCTGTGGTACGCTATCTTATTAAAGGAGGCATTGATTCGGAACGTCTCACGCCGAAAGGGTATGGAGAGCAACAGCCTAAGACAGTAACTAATTTTACTCTGAAATCTGCACCTTTTCTGAAGGTGGGAGATGTATTGACAGAAGAGTTTATAAAAAATCTCCCACTGGAACAGCAGGAGATTTGTAATGCTATTAATCGTCGCACAGAATTTAAAGTCTTGCGAACGACATATCAATGAGTTACAAGCTACGAGTTACAAGTGCTATGCAGAACGATAGCGCAGCACTTGTAGCTCGTAGCTTGTAACTTGTAGCTAATACCTTAAATGGAATTCAACGACTGCTTCGATTCCTTTTCGGAAAATATTCAATGGGAAGTTCTCATTCGGTGAATGGATAGCATTTGATTCCAGTCCGAATCCCATAAGTACAGTCTTGATTCCAAGTACTTGCTCGAATGTGGAGATGATAGGAATACTTCCTCCCCGACGTACTGCAAGTGGTTTCTTTCCGAATGCTTTTTCAAAACCTTTCTCGGCAGCCTGATAGGCTGGAAGGCTAATTGGGCATACATAGCCCTGTCCTCCATGCATGGGTGTCACTTTTACCTGTACGGTATCCGGAGCGATGCTTAGGATATAATCTGCAAACATTTGGGAAATCTTGTGATGATCCTGATGGGGAACCAGGCGACAAGAAACTTTGGCTGTAGCTTTTGAGGGAAGCACAGTCTTGGAACCTTCGCCGGTATATCCGCCCCAAATGCCACAAACGTCGAAAGAGGGACGGCAACTGTTACGCTCCAGAGTGCTGTATCCTTTTTCTCCGGATAGCTCTTTTACGCCAATGGCTGCCTTATATTTTTCTTCATCGAAAGGAATATGGGTGATCATGTCACGTTCCGCCTGTGGAACTTCTTCTACATCATCGTAGAAACCGGGCACTGTGATACGTCCATCAGCATCTACTACTTTGGCAATCATTCCACATAATACATTAATGGGATTGGCAACGGCACCTCCGAAATGTCCTGAGTGTAAGTCACGGTTAGGGCCGGTTACTTCAATTTCCCAGTATGCCAGTCCGCGAAGACCTGTAGTCAGTGAGGGCAGGTCGGCACCCAACATACTGGTATCCGATACCAGAATAATATCTGCTTTTAATAATTCTTTATGCTCCTCACAGAAAGCTTCCAGACTGGGTGAACCGATTTCTTCTTCACCCTCAAAGATGAATTTGACATTGTTCTTAAGCATGCCATGTTTCACCAGATATTCGAATGCCTTTACTTGTATAAATGATTGTCCTTTGTCGTCATCGGCACCACGGGCCCAAATGTGCCCATCGCGGATTTCCGGTTCAAAGGGGTTGCTTTTCCATAGCTCCAACGGTTCTGCCGGCATTACATCATAATGTGCATATACCAAAACTGTCTTTGCTGCCGGGTCTACTATCTTTTGCCCGAAAACAATCGGATTGCCTTTCGATGGCATTACCAGTGCTTCGTCTGCACCAGCTTCAAGCAATAGTTGTGCCCAGCGCTCTGCACAAGCCAACATGTCGTCATGATGTTCAGGTTTTGCACTGATACTTGGGATACGGATGAGGCTGAACAAGTCTTCCAGCATCTTCGATTCATTCTCTGAGATGTATTTCTGTATTTCGTTCATAAATATATATATATGATAAGGTGATAGGGTGATAAGATGATAGGGTGATAAAATGATAAGATGATAGGGTGATGTCACTTTATCATCTTATCACTTTACCACTTTATCATTCTTATAACTGTGTAGTACGGTCAATCAGATAAAAATCCAGTATTGTCAAGGCAGCCATAGCTTCTACTATAGGCACTGCGCGTGGCAAAACGCATGGATCATGACGACCGCGGGCTTTCAATGTTGTATCTACGCCATCTATATTGACTGTATGTTGCTCCATCAATACAGTAGCTACCGGTTTAAAGGCAACCCGGAAGAAGATGTCCTGTCCGTTACTTATACCGCCTTGGATACCACCGGAATGATTGGTTTTCGTTTCAATGCGTCCGCAGTTATTGAAGAATACATCATTCTGCTCTGAGCCTTTTTGTTTCAGACCTTTAAATCCGTCACCGTATTCAAATGCTTTAGCTGCATTGATGCTGAGCATACCGGAAGCAAGAGCTGCATGTAACTTACCGAATACGGGTTGGCCTAATCCGATGGGGCATCCTTTGATGACACAGGTCACTACGCCGCCAATGGTATCACCTTCTCCTTTGGTCTTGAAAATAAGTTCCTCCATTTCTTTTGCCTTTACCGGATCCGGACAGCGTACTGGATTCGTTTCTATTAAATCAAGATCATAAGCAGTATAATTCTCTTCCAGACGGATTGGTCCTACCTGCGAGGTATATGCTGTGATTTTTACACCCAGTTGACGGAGTGCCTGTTTGGCAAGGGCACCTGCCACTACGCGCGAAATGGTTTCGCGTGCTGATGAGCGACCGCCGCCACGATAATCACGGATGCCATATTTCACCTTATAAGTATAGTCAGCATGCGAAGGACGGTATACCTCCTTCATATTATCATAATCACTGGAATGCTGATTCTCATTCCACACAATGAATCCAATGGGACATCCTGTTGATTTGCCTTCAAAGATACCTGAAAGGAATTCTACTTTATCGCCTTCTTTCCGGGCCGTAGTAATAAGAGACTGTCCGGGACGACGACGGTCCAGTTCCGCTTGCACGAAATCCATGTCAATGCGGATGCCCGCGGGAAATCCATCTATGACGCCTCCGATGCCTTTACCATGTGACTCCCCAAAGCTGGTAAGGCGGAGAATGTTGCCGAATGAGTTGAACATAATCTTTTGCTTTAATGGTTTATGTATAAGGTTTATTCATGCCAAATCCTTTGAATAAAAGCTTTTGGTTGCATAAAGATAACAAATAGTTATGGATTTTTCTCATGAAGAGGGAGAAATATTATATTTTTTATGGAATGAGATGTTTTTATAGCTTCTTGAGAAAACACTTGCGGCTGCGTTGACCTTCACTTGCATAAGTGAGAGCTCACACTCCTACAAGTGTGAGCCTACGCAGCCACAAGTGTTTAATAGCGTTGTGAATTCACTTTATTGGCAAGTCGTTTTTTATAAAAGGTGATAATTAAAGTTTGGATGCTTAAAAAAGGAACAGCTCATCTTTAGAATAGACCTTGTGTAATATCTTTAAAAACTGTTATTTTGCACTTCGAAATCTTATTCAATTAAAAAGACATGACTACCCAGCGATGGGGAGCTATTATTTACTAAACAAGAAAAATATGAAGAAGAATTTATTTTATTTATTTGCATTGATCTGTTCAATGAGTTTGTTTACTGCTTGTAGCGATGATGACGATGAAGTAAGCCCGTGGACTGGAACTTATAAAATGGCAGATTATACAGCTACGGATTATACCTGGACAGAAAAAGAGGTAATGAAGAATTGGCCTGTAACAAGTGCATTGTACACAGATTGGCAATTTACTGGTGAGGATAATTACCCTGATTTAATTTCAGCTTTATTACGGTATCTTGGAGGTTCTATTTTGCCTCAAGCTTTGAATTCAATTACTTTAGATAAAAGTGGTAGTATTATAGCTGATTATGTTGCTAGTCCGGCAATAGCACTGGACCCCAATTCTATAATGTCTATCTTTTTTACAGGTGCTTTCCCTACTGCAAGTGAAATAAAGGCTAATTTTGCTACAAGTGGTTTTACTACTTCTCCTAAAGACCTGGCATATTGGAGTGAGAGAAATGGAAAATTTACTGTAAAATTGAATATTCCTGCTATCTTGACTGCAGCTACTGGAGCTGATGCCAGTGGTATGGCCGATGTTATTAATGAAGTGTTGAGTGGAGATCCGGCTACTGTTAAAGCATTGCTTGGTGGACTTTTGAAAGCTGATCTTAGTGGAATACAAAATGCTACTATTAGTCAGATATTAGGTTGGGCTAAAGATGGAATACCTATGAATATAAAGACTGCCGATAATGGCCATACTTATATTTATTTAGATAAGAGTGCTTTTGATAATCTTTTCACCCTTCGTGATACGGGGGAAGTGGATGACTGGGGAGATCCTATATCAGTGAATGATTTAATGTTGCTTTGGAATGCATTGGTAGAAGGTGGAATTGTGCCGGAGGAGGCACAAGCTGCTGGAATGTTTATTCAGATGATAGGCGGATATTGGGAAGTAACAACAAGCTTTAATTTAGGTTTGGACTTAATGAGATAATATCTTAGTGATAAATTATGGAGGAGCTGAATCTTTTGATTCAGCTCCTTTTTTGTTTTATAAGTAGTTCTGTTGAAGTGAAAAAACAATTAGATACCTTTAATTGTTTTTTATAATTAAGAGCCTTCTGTACTTATGTTATTCATATGGTATTTAAAATGTAGATTAAAAATGGAACATTAAAACGTAGAACAGACCTTTTTTATATGTTTCAAAAGCTGTTTCTTTGCACACTTAATTTCTATTAAAGTAAAATAGGACATTGTAACCTTCGATGAGAAGGCTTGTATTAACTAAACAAGATGATTTTATGAAGAAGAATTTATTTTATTTGTTTGCATTGATTTGTTCAATGAGTTTGTTCACTGCTTGTAGTGATGATGATGACCCTGTTTATCCGATTGAGGAAGAATTGGCAGGTACCTATAAAGGTACTTTAGATATTGAATTAGATGGGACTTCTATTGCAAATGGGATGCCAAAGAACATTACAATTGCAAAGGCTGGGAATAATATCGTTAGTTTGGAATTGAAGGACTTCAGTTTCATGGGAATGAACCTAACTATTAAATTGGAAAAATGCGTTCTGAAGCAAAATGGTACTTCTTATACATTTACAGGTAGTCAAGAACTGAATTTAAGCGGCATTGGTAAGTGTAATGTAGACGTAGCTGGTACCATTAATAATGGAAAAGTAGAAGCAGATCTGAATATTGATGTATTACAATTAGGCCAGAAAGTTAAGGTTGTATATAAAGGTACTAAATTAACAGGGTCTGAAAGTTCAGAGGCAAAAATTACCAGCTTTGTATTTGAAGGTGCTACGATTGTTACTGAGCAGCCGGTAATTGATGATGTGACGGGTAAGATTGCTTTTAAGGTAATTGATGGTGCTACAAATGAAGAATTGGCAGCACTTGTGCCTACTATTGCAATCTCTTCAAAAGCGTCTATTACTCCTGCAACAGGTATAAAGCAGAACTTCGCTTCTGATGTTACTTATACAGTTATAGCGGAGGATGGAACAGTAAAAGAATATGTTGTTTCGTTGGCTGGTCGTCAGGTGGTGATGAAATATCCGTTTGATGAATGGAAATCTGTTGGTGCTGGTAAATCTCAACATGATGAACCGGTTGAAGAGGTATTGGCTACCAGTGCGACTGCTGCTTCTCTTTTATGGCTCTATGGTATAGAAGGTTTTCCTTTATATAAAGAAACTGAAGATATCGTTGCAGGTGCAGCTGCTGCTAAGCTGGTGACTATGGATACAAGTGCGAAAATGAATTCATTGGTACCGGCTATTACATCAGGTTCTGTTTTTACTGGAAAATTTGAACTTGATTTGAAAGATCGCTTAAATAGTACGAAATTTGGTATTTCTTATGATAAGAAGCCAGCCTATTTTAGGGGATGGTATAAGTATACACCGGGTGCCAAGTTTATTGATGGTACTGGCGCTACTAAACCGGCAGAGGTAGTAGAGCGCCCGGAAATCACGGATGAGTGTGCTATCCAGGCTGTATTATATGAGGCAAAAGATGCTGAGGGTAATGAAGTGATCTTAACAGGGCATGATATTAATACTTCTGCATATCGTGTGGCTGCGGCTGTATTGGCGGATGGTACTGCAAAAGCTGCATATACCTACTTTGATATACCATTTACTTATGTGAATGGAAAAACTTATGAAGCAGGTAAAGAATATAAGTTGGCAATAGTCTGTTCTTCAAGTAAGGAGGGTGATTCGTTCAAGGGTGCTGGCGGCAGTACGTTGTGGATCGATGAGCTGGAAATAATTGGAGAATAAGGGTATTCATACTATAAAATAATAATGCTGGAAGTTGATCGCAAGTTTGACTTTCAGCATTTTATTTATGATTATATCAATATTTATGACTCTTTACAATTTAGTTAGACTACATTGGAGATTAATATTGTTACATCACAAGCCGGTTCTTGGGGCTATTACGGTAGAATATAAGGAAAAAGTAAGAGTTGCTAAGATAAGAAAAGCGGGAGTTGTCAATCATAGATAAACTCCCGCTTTTTTTGTTTAATATTTAAGGAAATAAGCTTAAAAAACTGTTTTAGAACGAATATCCAAATCCTATATTCAGATAGATAGGATACATGGCAAATGATATTGTGTCAAAGTCCTTTTTAAAGATGTCATTTAATCCCCATGTAAGATCAGCATAAACATTCAGATGCTTGAAAGCTTTCCATTCTCCACCTAATTGTATGCCCCATTGGAATTTGCGCAAATCATCAGAGAAGTCATATGTAGCAATACTTTCATCCGTAAAGTCTACGCGTGAGCCCGTTTGGTCCGGAGTGCGGAGGTGCCCCTCATATACATGACCGGAGAAATCTCCTTCAAGTAAATAGGAGAAATAAGGACCAGCTACAAGTTTCCAGCGTTTGCTTATTTTGTAGTTAGCAAGAACGGGAACAGTAAGATAGGAGTTTTTTACTTTAGTCTTTACACCTCCCGTCCATAAGCCCTCTAATTCACCACCGTTAGTATTGATAATTTTCATACCATAATTCTTAACGGTGGCTTCAGTAGTCATATTTTTAGTTTCGAGGCGCAAGCCTAAAGTCAAGCCCCATATTTTTTTTTCATCCAGCCATTTGGTAGCATTACCTTCAATAGAGATTGCCATACTGGGAACATAACTGTCTATCTTGCGTATTTCTTCGGGCAAAGGCAGAGGAGCGGTTCCTCCGATACTGAATCCTGCCTTTAATGAATATTCCCAACCACGAAGATAAGACTGGCCGAGAATATGGGTTCTATCTTCCTGAGCTTTTATTGACGTAGCTCCAACTACTGTTAACAGTAATGTGACAATAATAATGTTATATTTCTTCATGATTATCTTTTTTAGTTCTCTTCGCAAATAAGTTCTACTTCATCAATATATAGCGTGCTGCCTACGGCACCTCTGAAATAAGCACCGTCTACACTTGAAGAGAATACAATGCCAAGTTTATATTTGCCTTTCTGAAGTTCCGTTTCACTAATCTCTTTACCATTCTGAGCTTTGAAAGGGAGATTGAACGGTGTCCATTGATCAGTTTCCAATGCTTCTTCTGCACTAATTCTGGCTAAAGATACTACTTTATCCGAAGTAAGAGAATTGGTTCCATCCAACATAAATGAGTTATCTTCGGCCTCATACATGACAGCATAGATATCAAATCGATCTTTCTTTCCAGTTTGAGGCTCCCCGTTCTCAGTATAAACCGGTCCTGCTTTAAATTTATAATATCCTTTCAAAGTTTTCGGTCGTTTGTAGAACTGGAAACCAAAAGTTGTTGCTTTAGGAGCATCTTTAAGTGCATTGGCAAGATCAAAAGCTCCGATAAATAAGTTGCCGGCAGCAATATACATCTTTACCATGGCGCCGAAACTTCCGGTATCTTTAGTTTCCAACTTGACACATTTCTCGTTATATCCTCCTGCGACTTGTACGGTAGGATAGTCTGTAGGAAGTTTAGACATACCAGTCAGCTTATAACCGGGATTACCACTGGACCATTGCAATACTTTTGAAATCCCTTGTGAAGTACTAGACTCAAATTCGTAAAAAATGTGATAAGGAGTATTTTGGGCAACTAATAACTCCTCGAAATGATAGGAAGTCGGTAATTCTGTTGGCTGGACGTTTATTTCATAAACGGGTTTCCAAACATTATCTTCGGAAGTCACCGTAAATGACCGCGAATGATCTCCTTCGCTAAAGTTGTATATGTTTCCTATATCACCATCTCTGCGATCATTGGGTTTGATGGATGCACCTTCCGGCAAGGCGAAGTTTAGTTGTTGTTTTGCAAGGTTTGCACCTTTGTGCACATATACATCGACTTTTTTTTCATCTGCGTTTATGTTTGCCAATTGCACATCCGCACCTGTACAGCCATCTATGGCTGCTTCTGAATTTAGCGCTTCGTCTTGTATACAAGAAGATATGGCAAATGCCAAAAAGAAACACGAGGTTAGCGTTTTAATCTTCATTTAATTCAGTTTTTGGTTATTAATAATGTAAAACTCGTGCGCAAAGTTAAGTTTCTTTTTTGAAATAGAAGACTTTGCGCACGTATTAAAAACATTTTTTCTAAATTTGTGTCCATTAAAATCAGTGAAATAATGATAACGGAAACGGAGAGAAAACGGATAATCGACCTGATACATCAGGAAGTGGTGCCGGCTATTGGGTGTACAGAGCCCATTGCAGTGGCATTGTGCGTAGCTAAAGCAACAGAAACACTGGGGACAAATCCGGAAAAAATAAATGTGTTGCTAAGTGCTAATATTCTGAAAAACGCTATGGGAGTGGGCATTCCGGGTACCGGAATGATCGGCCTGCCTATCGCTATTGCACTGGGGGCACTGATAGGAAAATCGGAATATCAGTTGGAAGTGCTGAAGGACAGTACGCCTGATGCAGTGGAAGAGGGGAAACGTTTCATTGAGGAAAAGCGCATTCATATTTCCTTGAAAGAGAATATTGAAGAGAAACTATATATTGAAGTATGCTGTGAGGCAGGAGGTGATAAAGCAACTGCTGTGATTGCCGGAGGGCATACCACCTTTATATATATAGAACGCAATGGCGAGGTACTGCTACAAAAGCAACATACGGCGGATGCCGAAGCTGAAGAAGAATGCCTGGAACTGACCTTGCGTAAGGTCTATGATTTTGCCCTGAATACTCCGCTGGATGAGATCAGCTTTATTCTTGAAACAGCGCGCCTGAACAAAGCGGCCGCCGAACGTTCTTTCGAAGGAAATTATGGTCATGGTTTGGGTAAGATGCTGCGCGGCACTTATGAGCACAAGGTGATGGGTGACAGTGTTTTCTCGCATATCCTTTCTTATACTTCGGGAGCTTGCGACGCCCGTATGGCAGGAGCTATGATTCCGGTAATGAGTAATTCGGGTAGTGGAAACCAAGGCATATCTGCCACTCTGCCGGTATTGGTCTATGCCGAAGAGAATGATAAATCGGAAGAAGAACTGATACGTGCCCTGATGTTGAGTCATCTGACGGTAATCTACATTAAACAAAGTCTGGGACGTTTATCTGCTCTGTGCGGTTGTGTCGTTGCTGCTACAGGTTCCAGTTGCGGTATTACTTGGTTGATGGGAGGAACTTACGATCAGGTGGCTTATGCCGTTCAGAATATGATAGCCAACCTCACAGGCATGATTTGTGACGGTGCGAAGCCCAGCTGTGCGTTGAAAGTAACCACCGGTGTATCTACTGCTGTTCTTTCTGCCATCATGGCTATGGAAAACCGTTGCGTGACTTCTGTAGAAGGCATTATTGATGAAGATGTGGACCAGAGTATACGTAATCTGACCAAGATCGGGTCTAAAGGAATGAATGAAACGGATAAATTAGTGCTGGAGATAATGACGGGAAAGAGTTGAGGAATTGGCAATTGACGATTGAAAAATTGACAATTGACAATTGATAATTGACAATTACTATGCAGCATAGAGCATACAGCGCAGCAATTGTCAATTGTCAATTATCAATTCTTTAATGGCAGCATCCCCCTTCGCATCCATGTTCATGGTCGCTGCAACCGTCACCACAGTCGTCGCAACCGCAGCTGCATCCGCCGCCACTCATCATACGGGCGATTTCAGCAAGTTCTTCATTAGTTGCCGGACGGTTTTCTACGATTTCGCCCACAAAGTTCAGGTCGCAACCTGCCAGAGGGTGGTTCATATCCATTACAACTACATCTGCTTTAATTTCTTGTACGGTTCCGTTGATACGTTGACCGTCGGAGGTCATCAAGGGCACTATGTTGCCGACTACAATACGTTCGTTATCGAACTTACCGTCCACTTCGAAGATTTGCTTCGGAAGGTCTATTACATGTTCCTCGTCGAAATCACCATAAGCATCTGCGCAAGCGATAGTGAAATCAAACTTATCACCTGCTTTCAGATCTTTCACTTGATCTTCGAAAGGCTCTAAAGTCAGACCCAGACCGGAAATAAACTGGAATGGGTGTTCGGTAGTGGCTTCTTCGGTGAAATCTTTCTCACCATTTTCTATAGCGTATAATTTATAAGCTACGGTAATGTACTTGTTTTCTACTGTTTCCATTTTCTTTTTAATAAATTGATGGTTTCTTTTTTAGAAGCGCCAAAGGTACGAAATAAATCTGGTTCATCCGATAAAAACTAAAAATTGAAAATCGAAAATAGAAAATAACCTACCTGAATCTTACCTGAACCTTATTCGGGACATACTTGCTCTGTACATTCTTCGGGCAGAAGTACCTCCGAGTGGAGAAAGTACGGGGTTGGTATGGAGCAAGTATGCCTCAAGTAGGGTGATGGTCCTGTCGGACGGCAGTGAGGATGCCTTGGAATTGCGTTTCCGTATGAATGGAATTTTGCATTGTTGATGAATTGTTTGTGTTGATATTCAATGTGTTATCTATGTGTCTTGAATTTGAGCAAAAGAAAAAGCTAAAATAGTAAAACTTAAAATTTTAATACGCATAGATTTGCAGCGTTAATTTTAATTTAAACATTATGAAAGATGCAAAAATGCTAATTAAAGGTTGGAACAAACATCAATATTTGATGCTTTTCCTATGCTTTTTCTTTTTGTCTGCAGGAACATCTCAAACGGTATATGCCGTTACGGATGTTGCGATGGGGGTTGACCAGGAACTGCGGATTACGGGTGTTGTGAAAGACACTAATGGCGAACCCATGATTGGAGTGACGGTAATGGTAAAAGGGACTGGTACCGGTGCCATCACAGACATTGACGGCAACTATAGTGTATCTGTACCCGGAAGCAAGAGTGTGCTGTCATTCTCTTTTGTGGGATATACTACTAAAGAAGTGAATGTCGGCAATCAGAGGACTATCAATGTTACTTTAGCCGAAGATTCCAAAATGATAGATGAAGTGGTGGTAATCGGTTTCCAATCTCAGAAAAAAGGGAACCTGACTGCATCTGTTGCTTCTGTTGGAGCCGAAGCATTGGAAAACAGACCGGTTGCCAATATCGGGCAAGCTCTGCAAGGTATGGTTCCGGGCCTAAACATCAGCATCGCCGGTGGCGACCCCAACAAAGTGCCTTCATTAAATATCCGTGGTGCCACGACATTTCGCCAGAGAGGTACATCTAATGACGACAAGAACAAGTTTGATGTAGTTTCCGGCTCTCCGTTGATTTTATTGGATGGTGTGGAAATTACTTCCGAAGACTTGAACCAGTTGAACCCTAACGATATTGATAATATGTCGTTCCTGAAAGATGCCTCTGCTGCCGCTATCTACGGTACGAGAGCTACTTTTGGTGTGATATTGGTTACAACGAAGGGAGGTACTTTCAAACAGAAAGCGAAAATAGATTATTCTTATAATCTGGCTTTCGACCAACCTTATGCATTGCCTGATATCATGGATTCATACCATATTTATAAGGCATTGAAGGATAAGGATGTATGGACAGGTGCCATTGCAGAATATTCCCAACACGACAAGGATATGATGGAGCACATGCAGGCTTACATAAAAGATCCCGTGAACAACAAACCTTATTTTATGGAGGGAGATGCCATTCAGTGGGTAGGTAATACCAATCCTTATAAAGAACTGGTGAAAGACTGGACTCCTACTCAAAAGCATAATCTTTCTATCAGCGGTGGTGGTGACAGGATCAGTTACTACATCTCTCTGGGTATGCAAGACCAAAAAGGTATGTATGAAATTAAGACAGACCGGCTGAAAAGGTACAATGCTATGCTTAGTATCAATGCCAAAGTAACAAACTGGTTTAATGTGGCTGCCAAGGCATCATATAACGTGTTCGATTATGAAGGGCCGACGCAACAGACAGATGGTTCGAATCTTTGGCAATACGCTAAATCCTACTATCCGGAGAACTATATATATCAACCGGTATTGACCGGTCCTGACGACTTTCTGCCGAATCATCCGACGGAAAATCCGGTGAGTTATTTGTATGCGGGCGGGCGTAGCATCACTTCCAGACGGAAGACAATTCTTTCCATCAGCCCTGAATTTATAATTCTGCCCAAGATATTGAAAATAAAGGCAGACCTCTCGGTTACACCGACTACTTATCAGAGAGAAAAGACGCATCCCAAGCAGGCGCGCGTTAATAATTCATGGACTGCTCTCGAAACTCGGTGGGCCACTGAAAATACAGGTGAAGTCACACGTTCTACGACGGATAGATACTCTATCAACGTATATGCCGATTATAACTCGACTTTCAAAGAAAAGCACAATGTATCCGTGCTGTTGGGTATTAACCAGGAAGAGGAATCTTATGCAGGTTCTTCCATTTATCTGAAAAATATGCTCGATCCGTATATTCTGAATCCTACACTGGTACAGGATGTCACGGCTAATACTTCGTCCAACTCTCATTATGAAGTTGCATCGCGCGCTCTATTCGGCCGTGTCATGTACAACTACATGAGCAGATATCTGATAGAAGTGGATGCCCGTTACGATGGTAGCTCTAAATTCCCGAAAGACTCCCGTTTCCAGTTCTTCCCCACTGTGTCATTGGGATGGAGAGTTTCGGAAGAAAAATTCATGGATTGGTCAAAAGAGTGGTTGGATAACTTCAAGATTAGAGCTTCATGGGGACGCCTGGGTAGCCAACCCGGTTCCAGCTATCCATATCAGTCTGTTTTCGGAACGTCGGAAGGTTACTTCTTGTTCGATGGTACACGTTATCCGACCGGTATCAATACCCCTTCATTGATCAATCCTAATCTGACTTGGGAAAAATCAACTACCAAGAATCTTGGTTTCGACTTCACTTTCTTGCAGAACAGATTAACGTTCACTGCCGATATATTCGAAAGAAAGGTGACTGATATCTTGATTCCGGGAGGAAAAGATTATCCTGCGTTGATAGGTGATGATGACTTGCCTTTTGAGAATGCAGGTATTCTGAAAACAACCGGATTTGAACTTCAAGCGAAATGGTCGGACAAATTGGCTAACGGATTCAGTTATAGTGTAGGTGTCGCACTTTCGGATGATAAGGCTAAAGTAGTAAGCTACCCTTCCAATCCTACCAATAAGATTGGTGACGGTGTCTTGTATAAAGGATATACCGTAGGTGATATCTGGGGGTATGTAACCGGTGGTATTCTTCAGGAAGGTGATTTCGACGGTGTAGGTGCGAACGGGAAACCGTTATATCATGGACCGTATTTCAAAGGTGGACAAGCTTATCCGGGATATGTTTGGTATAAAGATTTGGATAATGACGGTGTTATTACCAGTGGTTTGAGTACCGTAGGTGATCCGGGAGATAGAAAGGTGATTGGTAATAACTCACCGCGCTATCGCTACAATGTTACAGCTAACTTCCAGTACAAGGGCTTTGACTTGGATTTGATGTTCCAGGGCGTAGGTAAAAGGGATTATTGGTTGTCATCAGTTTCCAGTTATTGGGGCAACGGAGCCGGCTCATGGGAAACATACAACAATTCGTGGACGCCCGAAAGAACGGACGCCAAGTTCCCGATGTATGGTTCCGGTCTTGGCAGTTATGCCCAAACCGGTTATCTGCTCGATGCTTCCTACATAAAATTGAAGCAAGTGATCCTGGGATATACCTTCCCGAAAATGCTGATCAATAAAATCGGATTGCAGAAGCTGAGACTGAACGTAGCTGCTTATAACCTGTTTACAATCTCGGATATGCCCAAATATTATGACGCGGACTATCTGTCTGACGCATATCCCCCGAAACGTACATTCAGCGTAGGTATTCAAGTAGGTTTTTAATGTTTTAAATCAAAAGAGATTATGAAAAAATATTCGATTATAGCTTTACTTGTGATCTTGGTGGCATCTTTGTCGTCTTGCAACGATGACTTCATGCAACGGGATCCGATAGATGATATGGCAGACGGTACATTCTTTACAAAAGAAGCCGATTTGCAGCTATATCTGGACGGGATTTATAGATATTATGTCTATGGACATGGCGTTAGCGGAACTAATAATACTTCGCATGACAAAGGCTTCCTGGCAGTGAAAGCCGGCAGTCAGATTATTTTTGGCGATGCATTTAGCGACAACACTGTATATGCAGGCGGCATTGATGGCAAATTAGGCGGTACTTATGATACTCCGAATTCGGCTTCCAAGAACTTCGATGCGCCCTGGCAGTGGGAAAAACTCCGTAAGGTAAACTACTTCCTGAACCATTATGCAGAAGTAGGCGATCCGGAAACATTGAAAAAATACGCTGCCCAGGCTTACTTCTTCAAAGCATGGGATTATTATATCAAACTGCTGGCTTTGGGCGAAGTGCCTTGGCTGGACAAAGAATTGGACACGGCTTCTCCGGAACTTTACGGTGCCCGTATGCCGCGTGCGGAGTTGGTTCAGAATATACTGAAATGTTTTGATTTTGCCATTGAGAACCTGGAGGATAATGATAACTCATGCGGGCATATCAACCAAGATATGGCATTGTTCCTGAAAGCGCGTTTCTGCCTGTTCGAAGGAACTTTCCGTAAATATCACACGGAACTGAATCTGCAATCTACAGCCAATGAATTATTAGGCCTGAGTCGTGATGCTGCCTGGAGGATTATTGAAAAGAAAAGATATTCGCTCTTTAAACATGCCACAGCAAAAGATTCGTACTGGCAATTGTTCGTGCAGAAAGGTTCTCCCGAGACCGAAGGTAATAACGAGACTATTTTGTCGCGCGTATATGATGGCGTAAAGTTGGGACATGACAATCCGCGCTATTGGGGAATGAACAACCACACACGTTATTGTCTGGGGGCTACGGTCGCCATGCTTGAAGATTATCTGTGCGAAGACGGACGTCCTGTTTACTTGGGAGGTACGGAAGGCAACTATGAGACGAACCCGTTGTTCAAAGGGTATGACGGAATGTGGGAAGAACTGGATAACCGTGACCCCCGCTTGACACAAACGGTTTGCAAGCCGGGTGAGTATGCTTCGATCTTTGATGCGGACGATAACACATATAGCCTTGAGGAATCCGGCATTATTTATCCGATGATAACTTATGATACAGGAGGTGGCTCACCGATGAAAAAGTATAATTCTACGGTAACGGGTTATCGTTTCATTAAACACTGGATGCCTGATTACGCAGAATGGGAAGCTAATCCCAAAGGTGTGCAGACGGCACACATGTTCCGCTATGGGGAATTATTACTGATTTATGCAGAAGCCAGAGCCGAATTAGGTGAAATCACCAATGAAGACTTGGACATCACCGTCAATGCATTGAGAGAGAGAGCCGGATTCGACTTCGCAAAATATCCGAATGCAAAGTTGACCTTATCCAATATTCCTGCCGACCCGCGTTTGGATGCTATCTATGCACAGAAACTGGATTATTCCGTATCTCCGATTATCCGTGAAATCAGACGCGAACGTCGGGTAGAAATGATGATGGAAGGTATGCGTTATGAAGACCTGATGAGATGGAAAGCCGGTAAACTTTTCACAGTTCCTGTGAGAGGTATGAAGATGACACAGGAAAAGACTGAACTGTATAGCAAGAACCGTAATGATGAAACGTATAAGGATTTTCCATACAAAGTAACTGTTCCTATCGGAGAAGTGGGCAATAAGGTAATTGTGGATGATGATGGTTTCATTATTCCTTATCCTACCTCTACTACCGTTATCAAAGGTGTGCAACCTTGGGATGATAAGCGTTACTATTATCCGATACCTTTGAGTGAGATGCTTATGAATCCGCTACTGATACAGAATCCGGGTTGGAAAGACATTAATAGATAACCGATTAAATAGCGTAAGATTATGAAAAAGAATATATATTTCTTAGTAGGGATGCTTTCGTTCGGAGCACTGTTTACGGGGTGCGATGACGATGACTTTGGAAAGGCGGTAAACATTACCGTTGAAAATGCAACGAATCTCGAAAGTGACATTTTTGGTGTGGTTGTGACGGAAGGACAGCCTTTGCAACTGAAACCGTTCATTATGCCTGAAAGTGCAAGAGAAAATACCGTTAGCTACCACTTTGCGGGTGAACCTACCGGTGCCATTGATTTGAGTGCGGATGGTTTGATCACTCCTAAACTGACAACACCCGCTACAGGTGCCATCCCGTCTCCGTTGGGTACAGACACCATTATTGTGAAGGTTGACGACGGTTCGGGTACATTTGTCAGATATCCCGTCAGGGTGGTTAGCAATATAGTGCTTGTCTCAAGTATCACGATTCAATCCGGCGGACAAACCGCAGAGGTGGAAAGCGGCAAAACCTTTAATCTGGCCCAGTATGTCACCATTAATCCGGCCAATGCTACCGATAAGAGCGTTACTTACTCTTCAGAAGATGAAACAGTGGCGACAGTTGACCGGAATGGCTTGATTACTGTAGTGGGAGAAACCGGAGCGTTGACAAATATTTTGGTAACAGCTAATGATAGAGGTAAACAATCGGCCGTTTGTAGAGTGAAAGTTGCTGCTGAAGCTCCGTTGTATGTGGGCTTCCCGTTCTCGGACAAATGGAGCTACTCTTGTAATCTGGGAACGAAGGAAGGTGATATGAAGAATCTGTTTGATGACAATAATACTACATTCTGGTGTCCCGATATTTTAGTTCGTCCTATTTATGACCCGGCGTGTTATCTGGATATCGATTTAGGAGAAGTTATCAAGTTCGGCCAGTTAGGTTATAGACATCGTGTTTTGAATTATGCTCATTTGCAATGTCATACTTTCAAGCTGGAGGCTAAAAAGGCGGAAGGTGAGGCATGGACAGACTTGGGCGAGTGCGTCACAACACCTTTGAAGGTAGATGACTATCAATTGTTCCAGGTTGAACCTATTGAAGCCCGATATATCAGAATAAACTTTATCAAGGGTCATTTGAGAGATGGAAAGACTGATTGGAATTATTCTGAATCCGGCAATGTTTCCGTAGGAGATTTACAAGTATTTGTTTATAACAGGTAACTGCTTTTGATAAGTGGATAAAATTGAAGGGAAGTCTTTTGGTAAGAGTTCCCTTCATTTTTCTTTTTTCTATACCTCTTTTTTAATAATTTAGTGCCCTTTATGAAGTTTAATCTTTAATCCGATAGAATTCTTATGAAAAACAGACTATTACTGCTCTTACTGACTCTTTTTTACATAGTATCGGCTTCTGTAGCCACTGAAAAATATAAATTCAGGACCATGTCGCCCGACGGTGGCTTTTACTATGACGGAGTAAAAGCGATAGAGCAGGATAAGGATGGTTTTATCTGGGTGATGATGGATTATGAACTCTATCGTTTTGATGGCTATCACTACAAAAAATACTACCCTTATTTTGCTGCGATGGCTCCCATCAAAAGGTGGATATTCAATAACATGGCATCCGATTCTTCCGGTTATTTATATGTAAATACAAATAATGGATTATACCGCTATGAGCGAACTTCGGACCGGTTTGAAAAAATCTATGATGCGGTTACGCACGTTCAGGTTGATAAACTGGATAATATCTGGATCAGATATAATAGCAAATGGAATATACTGGACACAAATACGGGAGCGCTCAATACTCCCAGCTATGATGGAAAAGCATCTGCTAATAGCAATACGGCCTTTTGCTTTCATAACAAGGATTTATACACATTTATCAATCGAAAAATTTATCGCTTCAATTATGCGGAAAATGATTTTGTACTTTGTCTTACCCTGCCAAATTCCGGTAACGGGAATATCCGCTTTGCCCAAACGCATATGGGGAAATTGTGGGTGTTCATTAATAAAGACGGGTTGTATAAGATAGATTTATCTTCTTTTAAGGTTGAAGATCACTATAAACCTCTTCCTGAATACGATGGCAGTTCATTGCGTACATTCTATATAGACAAGAAAGGAAAGATATGGCTTGGAACCATAGACGGACTGTATATACTCGATCCTTCTACAAGAAAACTGGCGCAATATAAACATTCCGGAACAGATCCTTTTAGCTTACCTAATAACTCTATTTGGGAAATATACGAAGACAGGCAGTCTAATGTCTGGGTCGGCACATATTCCGGAACTTTATGCTATGTGAACATAAACGAGAGCAGTACTTTTAAGACTTATCATACCCGGAACAGCGGATTGAATTATGCTCCGGTAAGTGCATTTGCCGAAGAACGGGATTATCTTTGGATAGGTACGGAAGGAGGAGGAGTTAACCGGATGAACAAAGCTACCGGAGAGTTCAGCTCCTTTACCGGCAAGAATAGTGTAACATCCAATAACATAAAGTCATTAGTGATAGATGCCAATCGCAATCTTTGGATTTCTACATTTAGAGGCGGTATAGATCTTTATAATTCAGAGCAGCGGAAAGTCGCTAATTACAAGTCTTCTCAAAGTGGCGTCGGTTCTTTGCTGGTGAATGATGTCCGGAAAACGATTCTTGAAGGAGACTCCGGTATGTGGGTGGCTTATCAGTACCCCATGCCGAAAATATCTTATTTCTCTTTCCGTAGTAAGTCGTTTACCCATTTCAGTTTGGACAGTACGCGCAACTATGCCTACCTGTTCGATATTTTGCGGCAAGGAGAGAAGACGTTGTGGGCCATCAGTAATGAAGCACTTTACCGCATGGATATCAACACGCGTGCTGTGGAGAAAATAATTCCCAATGACTCTACGTATCTGGGGTTGTTCACTTTCTGTCTGGATGATTCGGGCAATATCTGGATTGGTACCATCGGTAACGGACTTATCAGGTTTGATACCAATACCTCAAGTTTTGTCTCACTTAAAGATGTATTGCAGCAGGATATCTACTCTGTTTATAGTATTTGTTATGACGATGGAAATGTTTGGATGGGAACCGACAACGGACTGTATTGCTATAATATAGCCGGTAACAATCTGATGAAATTCGATGAAAGGGAGAATACGCAGGGACAGGTCTATTATCCGTTGGCATCCATGAAGGGGAGTGACGGATTATTGTATTTCGGAGGAACGAGCGGATTTACAGTCATTGACCCGAAGACAATTTCATATAATAGTTATAAGCCTAAAGCCATCATTTCCGATTTCTACATCGACCACGAATCCGTGCATCCCAATTATACGCCCAATGATTCACTCAGCACCGTTATTCTTGACTATGACCAAATGAACTTTGGTTTTCAGTTTTCTTCTGACAATTATTATATTCCCGAGAAGAATCGGTTCAAGTTCCGGCTGAAGGGATATAATGATTCTTGGATTACCGTGAATTCTCAACAACGCATGATTATGTACTCCAAAGTACCGGCAGGCACTTATTACTTTGAAGTGTGTGCCGCCAATAATGACGGCGTATGGAGCGACAAGCCTACGGTGATAAAGGTAATAAGAAAAACTGCTCCGTGGTTCAGCTTGCCCGCATATCTTTTTTATATACTGACAGTGATGGGGATTGCTTATCTGGTTTATCGCCACTATGCCGAAAAGAAGAAGTTGAAGCTGTTGCTTTATCAGGAAAATATAGAGAAAGATAAGAAGGAGCAAATCCATCAGGCGCAACTGCGTTTCTTTACCAATATATCGCATGATTTCCGTACTCCGCTTTCTCTTATCCTTGCAGCTTTGGACAAGTTGCGGCGTGAGGGTTTGAAGGAATACTATTATCGGATATTGAATGGCAACGTGCAGCGTCTGCTGAATCTGGTGAACGAACTTATGGACTTCAGGACGATAGAGAATGGTATGATGAAACTGGAATTACAACCCTTGGACATCAATCTTTTTGTGAAAGAAGTAGCCAATGATTTTATTGATTATGCACGGCAACGGGGCATTGACTTCCAGATAAAATGTGATGAGACGCTGCCGGAGAATATTTGTGCTGATAAGAACATTATTGAGAAGATTGTTATGAACTTGCTGAACAATGCTTTCAAATATACGCAGGGCAAGGGAAAGATTCTTCTGGAAACAAGATGCGGAAAGGATTTTGTATCTCAGTACAAGAACAGTTACACAGTAGGTGAAAGCATGAACGATGTTTTTTCCATAATTGTCAGCGATACGGGAGTAGGTATATCCCGGGAGTCTATAAGCAGTGTTTTCGAAAGGTTTTATAAAGTGAATACTGTAAATGCGGATTCACATCTGGGTACGGGAATTGGCTTGGCGCTTGTAAAAAGCCTGGTATTGTTGCATAAAGGCAATATCTCCATCTATAGTGAAAGGGAGATGGGTACGGATATGATTGTCTGCTTACCTCTCGACTGCAGTGTCTTTAATGATACGGATTTCATGAAACAGAAAGAAACTATTCAGGAAACAATAGTGAAATCGACGGGGGAAGAGACTATACCTATTGCTATAAAGGATATGGAGGAGGAGTTCTTGCCTTCGAATAAGAAGAAAATACTGATAACCGAGGATAATGACGACCTGCGAATGCTGATTGCCGAGTCGTTATCGGATGAATTCCAAGTGATGCAGGCAAGTGATGGAATTGAAGCATTGAAACTGATGGAAGAGGTGGATTTTGATTTGATTATAAGTGATATCATGATGCCCAACAAAGATGGGGTTTCTTTATGTAATGATATAAAGAAAAACATGAGCACTTCACATATCCCCGTTATATTACTGACTGCTAAAACCAGCCTTGAAAGCAAGATTGAGGGAGTTGATTCGGGGGCGGACCTTTATTTTGAGAAACCGATTGATTTGACTTATCTGAAATTGTCCATTCAGAATATTTTCAGAAACCAGCAGCAATTGAAGGAGCATTACGCCAAGAATTATTATGCGGATAGCAGTGAGTTGTCTTCTAATGAACAAGATGGCAAATTCCTTAAACAGCTTATTGCTTTTATCGAGGCTAATATGGATCAGCCGCAAATGGATGTGAATCTGATAGCTGAGGAATTGTCAATGAGCAGGAGTAAACTTTATACGAAAGTTAAAAGTCTGACAGGAAAATCGGTTGTGGAATTTGTGTTGAATTGCCGTTTGCGTAAAGCTGCCAGATTGATTATCGAAGAAAATATGACGATGCGGGAAGTGATGATGGAGATAGGCATAGAGAGCCAGGCATATTTTACCAATTCGTTTAAGAAAGTGTTTGGTGAAACCCCTACATCCTTTGCTGTAAAGCATAAAAAATAGCTCCGGGGTGATTTGGATAAAACAAATAGCAAATAGAGCAAAACGTTGAGGGGAGAATTGGCGTCCTTTGCAAAAACATTTAAATTTAGTAATTATGAAACACGTTTTGCAATTAACGGTTTTACTGTCATTATTCGCTGTTGGCACATTTGCTCAAAAGCAGATATTACCTGCCGATCAGGAAATCTCTTTAAAATATGGAGCCGACCGTCTGGGAAAGCGTCAGGATGATGCTATGCAGAAATTCCGCGATAATAGACTGGGGGCTTTTATACACTGGGGGCTTTACGCCATTCCAGGAGGAGAATGGAACGGAAAAGTATATAATGGAGCTGCCGAATGGCTGAAGTCATGGGCGAAGGTTCCGGCAGACGAGTGGCTGAAGCTGATGGATCAGTGGAATCCTGAAAAGTTTAATGCCAAAGCTTGGGCGAAAATGGCGAAGAAAATGGGAGTGAAGTATGTCAAAATCACTACGAAGCACCATGAAGGTTTCTGTTTATGGCCAAGTAAATACAGTAAATACACAGTGGCACAAACACCTTATAAAAAAGATCTTTTGGGCGAAATGGTAAAAGCCTACAATGATGAAGGTATTGATGTGCATTTCTATTTCTCTGTAATGGACTGGAGCAATCCCGACTATCGGTATGACATTAAGTCGGAAGAAGATGAGGCTGCTTTCAGTCGCTTCTTGGAGTTTACGGATAATCAACTGAAAGAACTTGCCACCCGTTATCCTACCGTGAAAGACTTCTGGTTTGACGGTACTTGGGATGCCAGCATCAAGAAGAATGGTTGGTGGACAGCCCATGCAGAACGAATGTTGAAAGATATGTTGCCGGGTGTGACTATTAACAGCCGCTTGCGTGCCGACGATTATGGTAAGCGACATTTCGACAGTAACGGTCATCTGATGGGGGATTATGAATCTGGTTATGAACGCCGCCTGCCCGACCCGGTGAAAGATTTGAAAGTGACCCGCTGGGATTGGGAAGCATGTATGACGATTCCCGAGAATCAATGGGGCTATCACAAAGATTGGTCTATTAGTTATGTAAAGACTCCTTTAGAAGTGCTGGAACGCATAGTACATGCCGTTTCTATGGGAGGAAATATGGTCGTGAATTTCGGACCGCAAGCCGACGGAGATTTCCGACAGGAAGAAAAGGATTTGGTTGATGCTATTGGCCCGTGGATGAAAGAAAATGGCGAATGCATTTATGGCTGCGATTATGCCGGTTGGGACAAACAATCCTGGGGCTATTATACCCGCAAAGGAAAAGACGTATATATGGTTGTCTTCAATCCTCCTTATTCAAAACATCTGGTTGTAAAGACACCGAAAGACACTAAAGTCACAAAAGCTGTTTTGCTGAATGGAAAAGAAGTACCCGTGAAGGAAACTGCACGTAATGAGTATAATGTGGATATGCCTGCAAAAGAACCCAATGGTCCTTTTGTCATCAAGTTGCAGATAGAGGAAAATGCAAATGCTGCCGATAGATATCGTGATGCATTAACTTGATTCTTATAAGTTTGCAGTCCTGTTAATGCTAATTTCTTTAGCCACAATATTCTAACCTTTAAATTATATATATTGTTATGAAGAAGCTTCTCCTTTTTCTTTCTTTCTTCTTAATAACTGTAATGCAGGCCGCAGCACAGCAAAATTTTGACAAGGCTGCCATTAAATCCATTATGAAACGGGTGGCCGACTGGCAGATTGCCAATCCTAACAAGGAAGCGGAACACGATGATTTAGACTGGACGCATGCCGCCTTGTACATGGGCATGCTGGATTGGGCCGAACTCACAGAGAAAGAAGATAATGACGATTCATATTACCAGTGGTTACTCCGTATCGGACGACGTAATCATTTCCAGGTAGGGAAGTGGATGTATCATGCCGATTTTATTGCCGTTGGACAGCCTTTTATCGACCTTTACTTAAAATATGGCAATAAGAAAATGATAGCTCCCGTTATGGCACGTGCCAACTGGGTGGTAGAAAATCCTGCTGAAACGACCTTGGAACTCGACTATAGCAAGCTGGAGACGCTGGATCGTTGGTCTTGGTGTGATGCATTGTTTATGGCTCCCCCTGTTTATGCCAAACTGTATGTGCTGACCAAAGACAAAAAATATCTGGACTTTCTGAATAAGGAATATAAGGCCACCTACGATTATTTGTACGATAGGGAAGAACATCTGTTCTACCGCGACCGCCGCTATTTTGCCAAACGTGAAGCTAATGGCAAGAAAATGTTTTGGGGGCGCGGCAATGGCTGGGTGTTGGGAGGACTGGCCGAAATACTACAAGTACTTCCCCAGGACGAACCTTCACGTACTTTTTATCAAGACTTGTTTGTGACATTAGCCACCCGCGTGGCCGGTCTGCAGAGTCCGGACGGGTACTGGCATGCCAGCTTGCTCGACCCTGCATCTTATCCATCGCCTGAAACAAGTGCAACGGGTTTTATCGTTTATGCTTTGGCTTATGGTGTGAACGAGGGACTGCTTGATGAAGCTACTTTCATGCCGGTTATTGAGAAAGGCTGGCAAGCGATGATAGATGCGGTGGAGCCGAATGGAAAACTGGGCTATGTACAGCCGATTGGTGCCGATCCTCGTAAAGTGACGCGAGATATGACCGAAGTCTATGGAGTGGGTGCATTCCTGTTGTCCGGTTGCCAAATCTATAAGATAGCAGGTAAATAACCCTTCTGTCAGTGATTAATGTAGAAAGTGAAATAAATCAATTATCTGATAATGAAAAATAAGACATTGTTTTTACTGGTCGTTTTGTTGATGTTAGGCATATCCGATAAGGTTGATGCGCGCGATGTGACATCGTTTAACGACGGTTGGGAATTTAAGAAAGGCCCGTTTTCCAAAGAAGCCATGCAAGCTGCACAGAAGTGGAATGCAGATTGGCAGGAGGTAACTATTCCCCATACTTGGAATGCGGATGATATGCAAAAGAAAGCGTCGGCTTTTTATGAAGGTGCGGCCTATTATCGGAAAAAATGCACTTTTCCCGAAAGTCTGGAAGGCAAACGTATCTTCCTGCGCTTTGAGGGTGTAGGTTCTTGTGCCGAGGTTTATATGAACGGTTATCTGGTTGGAACGCATAAGGGGGCTTATTCTGCTTTTGTATGCGAGATTGGTTCGCAGGTGAAGTTCGGCAAAGAAAACGAAATAGTAGTGAAGGCGGACAATACTGCACGTCCCGATGTTATTCCTACGAATCACGTATTGTTTGGTGTTTACGGTGGAATCTACCGTCCGGTGTGGCTGGTGGTGACGGAACCTTGCAGCATTGTTGTGAACGATCATGCCTCTTCCGGTGTGTATATTACTCAAAAGAATGTTTCAAAGAAATCGGCCGAAGTGACTGTAAAGGTGAAAGTGGACAATGCAACGTTGGCTCCGGCTCCCTTGGTGCTGGAGAATGCTGTGTATGACATGGACGGCAAATTGGTGAAAAAGCATAATCAATCTTTTGAACTTACTCCACAAGGCGTGCAGGTCTATTCTTCATATTTTAAACTGAACAGTCCTCACTTATGGCAGGGACGTGAAAATCCTTATTTGTACAAAGTCGTATCACGCCTGCTGCAGAACGGACAGGTGATAGACGAGGTCGTTCAACCGCTGGGGCTTCGCAAGTATGAAGTGGTAGCGGGTGAGGGCTTCTTCCTGAATGGAAAGAAATATCCGATGTATGGTGTGACCCGCCATCAGGATTGGTGGGGATTAGGTAGTGCCCTTACCAATAAAGAGCATGATTTTGACTTAGCGCAGATAATGGATATCGGTGCAACTACCGTTCGCTTTGCGCATTACCAGCAGTCCGATTATATTTACTCGCGTTGTGATACGTTGGGATTGGTTATCTGGGTGGAGATTCCTTTTGTGAACCGTGTTTCCGGACAAGAGTGGGACAATGCCCATCAGCAAATGCGTGAACTTATCCGCCAGAGTTTCAATCATCCTTCCATCTACGTGTGGGGGATTCATAACGAGGTGTATCATCCGCATGGTTATACTGCATCCCTTACGCAGTCTATCCATGACCTATGCAAACAGGAAGACCCGGACCGCTATACGGTATCGGTCAACGGCTATGGGCATGTCAATCATCCGGTCAACCAGAATGCGGACATACAAGGCATGAATCGTTACTTCGGTTGGTACGAAAGAAAGATACAGGATATCAAGCCTTGGGTGGAGAAGATGGAGAAAGAATATCCTTGGCAACGCTTGATGCTGACAGAATATGGCGCGGATGCCAATATTGACCATCAGACTGAAATCCTGGGCGATGCCCTGAACTGGACAAGTCCTTTCTATCCGGAGACTTTCCAGACTAAGACGCACGAATATCAATGGAGCGTTATTGCTCAGCATCCTTATATTATAGCTTCCTATTTATGGAACATGTTCGATTTTGCAGTACCTACGTCGAGAAGGGGTAGTGTAGAGGCCCGTAACATGAAAGGTATGATGACTTTTGACCGTAAAATAAAGAAAGATTCCTACTTCTGGTATAAAGCCAATTGGAGCAAGGAGCCGGTTCTCTACTTGACGCAACGTAGGAATGCTTTGCGCGAGAGGAAAGAGACTTCTGTTACAGTGTACTCCAATATAGGTACTCCAAAAGTATATCTCAATGATCAGGAACTGACGGGCGTAAAGAAAGGCTATACTGATGTGCACTATATATTCGACAAGGTAGTGTTGAATGACGGTAAGAATGTATTGAAAGCAGTCATTTCTTATCAGGGAAAAGAGTATTCGGATGAGATCGAATGGAATTATAATGGAGAGTGTAATCGGGAGGCTGAATTCTTTGAGTTTAAGAAGGAGCATGGCAGCTGGTAAGTTTCTTGTTGTTTGGGCAACTGAAGCCTCGTTAACTAAAGTTGAATACTGACGAAACTGAATAACTTTAATTTAGATATTGAAATATGAACTTTAAATTTTTATTATTAGGGCTTTGTGCTATGATGTGCGCATGCTCACCGCAAACTTCCACTCGACAGACTAATGAGTATGGCACGAATTGGCAGTGGGAAAAAGGAACTATTGTAGTGGAAACTCCTGAACGTCCGGCCGGACAAAAAAGTGTGTTAGGCCTGACTACTCCGAAGATGGAGTTTGTGCGTGTAGGATTTGTTGGCTTGGGCATGCGTGGTCCCGGTGCGGTGAAGCGTTTTACGTATATACCGGGTACACAGGTTGTGGCGTTATGCGATTATGAACAATCGCGTGCTGAGAAATGCCAAAAGTATTTGAAAGAGGCGTCCATGCCGAAAGCTGCCGTTTATTCGGGAGAGAAAGGTTATGAAGAACTTTGCAAACGCGATGATATAGACTTGGTTTATATTGCCGCCGACTGGCTGCACCACTTCTCTGTGGCTAAATGTGCTTTGGAGAACGGCAAGCATGTAGCTATAGAAGTGCCTTCGGCCATGAACCTGCAGGAATGCTGGGATTTGATTAACATGAGCGAAGCCAACCGTAAGCATTGTTTCATCTTGGAGAACTGCTGCTACGACTGGTATGAAATGAATACACTGAATATGGCGCAGAATGGTGTGTTCGGTGAGGTAATCCGCGCTCAAGGCGCTTATATACACAACCTTGCTCCATTCTGGAATCATTACTGGAAGGCAGGCGAGAACGACAAATTGGGCTGGCGTCTGGATTACAACATGAAGCATCGGGGTGATGTATATGCCACTCACGGTCTTGGTCCGGTGGCACAAGTACTCGATATTCATCGTGGCGATCGCATGAAAACGTTGGTAGCTATGGACACCAAATCGGTTATCGGCAAGGGATTGGTAGAAGAAAGAACAGACTCTATCTGTAATAACTTTCGTAATGGCGACCACACTACAACTATGATTCGCACGGAGAACGGTAAGGTCATTGAGATCCAACACAATGTAATGACACCGCAACCTTATAACCGTCTTTACCAGCTTACGGGTACGAAAGGTTTCGCCAATAAATATCCGGTCAGAGGATATGCTCTCGATGCGGAACAGTTGAGTGCTTCGGGTGTTCAGCCTAAGATAGATGACTTGAATTCACACGGATTCCTGCCGAAGGCCGAAATGGATGCGCTTGTAGAGAAATACCAGCATCCGATATTGACGAAATACGGTGAGTTGGCTAAGAAGGTAGGCGGCCACGGAGGTATGGACTTCATTATGGATTGCCGTCTGGTGTACTGCCTGCAGAACGGTTTGCCGCTGGATATGGATGTCTATGACTTGGCGGAATGGTGCTGTCTGGCCGAACTTGGAACTCTTTCTATGGATAATAATTGTGCAGCCGTGGCATTTCCTGATTTTACCCGTGGAGAATGGAATGTTGTGAAAGGCTACAGACATGCTTATGCAAGTCCTGAAGATGAGAAGATTGCTGAAGAAAAGGCGGAAGCTTTCACTGCCGAACTGAAGAAGCGGGGAGCTAAAGAATGGGCGGAAGCCGAAAATTAAATAATAGCTGGTTTTTGGGGATGAGTGGTTAGTAGGAAGGCGTTTGCCGGTTATACTAACCACTCATTTTTTATGCATATGAAAGTGATAAAATAAGATTTAAAAGCGGCGTTTACTTACGATTAATCATAATAATCTCATTTTTTTCTTCAAATTGTTTGGAGTTTATAAAAAAGCCCTTACCTTTGCAGCACGATTAACGAAAACAGTAAAGTAAATAAAGTTATGAACTTACATACATCTATTAACCTGGCAGTCTTGCATATTATTCGCGTCGTGGTCCTGGAATCAAGAGCGTGAGAAAGGTTGTGTATGTATTCGTACGTTAAGATATCAATTTAGGAGCCTTTCTCACTATTATGTGAGGAAGGCTTTTTAATTAAAAGGAGATTTGAAGATGAAACACCAATTACGCAGTTCGTTCAGCACGCAAGGCCGCCGTATGGCAGGGGCTCGTGCGTTGTGGATGGCAAATGGCATGAAGAAAGAGCAATTAGGAAAACCTATTATCGCAATAGTCAACTCATTTACACAGTTTGTCCCGGGACATGTGCATCTGCACGAAATCGGACAACAGGTGAAAGCTGAGATTGAGAAGCTGGGATGCTTTGCTGCCGAATTTAACACGATTGCCATTGACGATGGTATTGCGATGGGACACGATGGAATGCTTTATTCGCTTCCTTCACGTGACATCATTGCCGACAGCGTAGAGTATATGGTGAATGCGCATAAAGCGGATGCGATGATCTGCATCAGTAACTGCGACAAGATTACTCCGGGTATGTTGATGGCAACAATGCGTCTTAATATCCCTACTATATTCGTTTCAGGCGGACCGATGGAAGCCGGCGAATGGAACGGTCAGCATCTGGATTTGATTGATGCTATGATTAAGTCGGCTGATGAAAGTGTAAGTGATGCCGATGTGGCTCAGATAGAACAACATGCTTGTCCTTCTTGTGGTTGTTGTTCCGGTATGTTTACCGCTAACTCGATGAACTGTCTGAACGAAGCTATCGGACTGGCATTGCCAGGCAATGGTACGATTGTGGCTACTCATGCCAATCGCACGCAACTGTTCAAGGATGCTGCCAAACTGATTGTTGAAAATGCTTATAAATATTATAAAGATGGGGATGACAGTGTGCTTCCCCGTAGCATCGCTACCCGTCAGGCTTTCTTGAATGCCATGACGCTGGATATTGCGATGGGTGGTTCAACCAACACAGTGCTTCACCTCTTGGCTGTAGCGCACGAGGCAGAGGTAGATTTCAGTATGGATGACATTGACATGTTGTCACGTAAGACTCCCTGTCTGTGTAAGGTTGCCCCGAATACTCAGAAGTATCACATTCAAGACGTAAATCGTGCCGGAGGCATCATCGCTATTATGAGCGAGCTTGCCAAAGGCGGATTAGTCGATACGAGCGTAAAGCGTGTAGACGGTAGGTCGCTGACGGATGTAATCGATAAATACGGTATTACCAGCCCGAATGTTTGCGAAGAAGCTGTGAAGAAATATAAGAGCGCTGCTGCCGGAAAGTTTAATCTGGTACTGGGTTCGCAGGATGTCTATTATAAAGAATTAGATACTGACCGTGCCGGAGGTTGTATTCGCGATCTGGAACATGCTTACAGCAAAGACGGTGGTTTGGCAGTACTGAAAGGTAATATCGCTCAGGATGGTTGTGTAGTGAAAACAGCAGGTGTGGATGAAAGTATCTGGAAATTTACGGGTCCTGCTAAAGTGTTCGACTCACAAGACGCTGCTTGCGAAGGCATCCTTGCCGGAAAAGTGGTCAGCGGTGATGTTGTGGTCATCACACACGAAGGTCCGAAAGGCGGTCCCGGTATGCAGGAAATGCTCTATCCGACTTCTTATATCAAATCGCGCCATCTGGGCAAGGAATGTGCACTGATTACTGACGGTCGTTTTAGTGGCGGTACGTCAGGATTGAGTATCGGACATATTTCTCCCGAAGCAGCTGCCGGAGGTAATATCGGTAAGATTCAGGATGGTGACATCATCGAGATTGATATTCCCGGACGCGCTATCAACGTCAAACTGACGGATGAGGAACTGGCTGCCCGCCCGATAACTCCCGTCACCCGTCAACGCGAAGTCTCAAAGAGTCTGAAGGCATATGCCAGCATGGTAAGTTCTGCCGATAAGGGCGCAGTGAGACTGATTGATTAACCGAGAATTGACAAATGAAATAGAATTCCATTATCCATTAATAGAATGAAAGATATAATAACAGGCGCTGAAGCATTGATGCGTTCCTTGGAACATCAGGGAGTAAAGACCATTTTCGGATATCCGGGTGGCTCCATCATGCCGGTATTTGACGCTTTATACGACCATCGGAAGACATTGAATCACATCTTGGTTCGACACGAACAGGGTGCTACTCATGCTGCGCAAGGTTTTGCCCGCGTATCAGGCGAAGTAGGTGTTTGCCTGGTGACGAGTGGTCCCGGAGCGACGAATACGATAACAGGTATCGCAGATGCTATGATAGACAGTACCCCTTTGGTAGTAATTGCCGGTCAGGTAGGTACGGGATTCCTCGGGACGGATGCTTTCCAGGAAGTTGACCTGGTAGGTATTACGCAGCCTATCACGAAGTGGAGCTATCAGATACGTAGTGCCGAAGATGTGCCTTGGGCCGTGGCCCGTGCTTTTTATATTGCCAAAAGCGGTCGTCCCGGTCCTGTTGTATTGGACTTTGCCAAGAATGCACAAGTAGAGAAAAGTGAATATACCCCTACAACGTTAGATTACATCCGCAGTTACCAACCTGTTCCTGAAATGGATGAAGAGGCTGTGAAACAGGCTGCTGAACTGATTAATAGCGCTGAACGTCCGTTGGTATTGGTAGGGCAGGGCGTTGAGTTAGGTGATGCGCAACAAGAACTGCGTGCCTTTATCGAAAAAGCTGGAATGCCTGCCGGTTGTACCCTGTTAGGACTTTCTGCTTTGCCTACTGCGCATCCTTTAAATAAAGGTATGTTGGGTATGCATGGTAACTTGGGACCGAACATCAATACGAATAAGTGCGATGTACTTATCGCCGTAGGTATGCGCTTTGACGACCGGGTAACCGGAAAGTTGGATACGTATGCCAAACAGGCGAAAATCATTCATTTCGATATAGACCCTGCTGAGATAGATAAGAATGTGAAGACAGATATTGCCGTGTTGGGTGACTGTAAGGAGACTCTTGCTGCCGTTACGGCACTTCTGAAACCTGCTACTCATCCGGAATGGCTGGATAGCTTCTTGCCTTACGAAAAAGTAGAGGAAGAAAAGGTGATCCGTCCTGAATTGCATCCGGCAAGCAAATCGTTGAGTATGGGAGAAGTGATCCGTGCCGTAAGTGAGGCAACGAATCATGAAGCTGTATTGGTAACTGATGTTGGCCAGAATCAGATGATGTCTGCCCGTTACTTTAAGTATAGTAAGGAACGCAGCATTGTAACTTCGGGTGGACTGGGTACAATGGGCTTCGGGCTTCCCGCTGCAATCGGTGCTACTTTTGGACGTCCTGACCGTACTGTATGTGTATTTATGGGTGATGGTGGTCTGCAAATGAACATTCAGGAGATGGGAACCATTATGGAACAGAAGGCTCCCGTTAAGATGATCTTGCTGAATAATAACTTCTTGGGTAATGTACGCCAGTGGCAAGCGATGTTCTTCAATCGTCGTTATTCGTTCACTCCGATGCTGAATCCGGATTATATGAAGATAGCTTCTGCCTACGACATTCCTTCACGCCGTGTAATGACGCGTGAAGAACTGAAAGGGGCAATAGAGGAAATGCTTGCTACGGATGGTCCGTTCCTGTTGGAAGCCTGCGTTATGGAAGAAGGTAATGTATTGCCGATGACGCCTCCGGGTGGTTCGGTAAACCAGATGTTGCTGGAATGTTAATTCTTCATTCATCATTCTTAATTCTTAATTTAGTATGGATAAGACATTATATACGATAATCGTTCATTCGGAGAACTTCGCCGGTTTGCTGAACCAGGTAACCGCAGTGTTTACCCGTCGCCAGATCAATATCGAGAGTCTGAATGTTTCGGCTTCGTCCATCAAGGGCGTACATAAGTACACCATTACCGCATGGACGGATAAAGACACCATTGAGAAAGTAACCAAGCAAATCACCAAGAAGATAGATGTGCTGCAAGCACACTACTTCACGGATGATGAGATCTATCAGCATGAGATTGCATTGTATAAGATAACAACCCCGATACTGGAAGAAAAACCGGAAGTATCTAAAGTGATCCGTAAGTATAATGCACGTATTGTAGAGGTGAATGCTGTGTTTGCTATCGTTGAAAAGAACGGTATGGGTGAGGAAATCACCAACCTTTATGATGAATTGCGTGCCCTCGACTGTGTACTTCAGTTTGTTCGTTCGGGACGTGTGGCCATCACCACCAGTTGCTTCGAGCGTGTGAACGAATATCTTGCTGACCGTGAAACGAAATATCGCTTGAAAAAAGAAAGGGAGCAAAATAATGAGTGAGAATAGTAGTAAGATAGGAAAATATCAGTTTGTAGCGGAACCTTTCCATGTGGACTTTACTGGGCGTCTTACCATGGGCGTGTTGGGAAACCATTTGCTGAATTGCGCCGGTTTTCATGCCAGCGATCGTGGATTCGGTATAGCTACATTGAATGAAGACAACTACACATGGGTTCTCTCCCGCCTTGCTATCGAACTGGATGAAATGCCTTTTCAGTATGAGGACTTTACCATCTGGACTTGGGTGGAGAATGTGTATCGCCTTTTCACGGATCGTAACTTTGCTTTGTTGGACAAAGACGGAAGGAAGATTGGCTATGCACGTTCCGTGTGGGCTATGATTAACCTCAATACCCGCAAGCCTGCCGACTTGCTGGCATTGCATGGAGGTAGCATTGTAGATTATGTGTGCGATGAACCTTGCCCTATCGAGAAACCTTCACGCATCAAAGTGACTTCTACCGAACCGGTAGCTACACTGAAAGCTAAATATAGTGATATCGACATCAACGGACATGTGAACAGTATCCGCTACATCGAACATATCATGGACTTGTTTCCGATAGAGATGTATAAGGAAAAGCGTATCCGTCGTTTTGAAATGGCTTATGTAGCCGAAAGTTATTACGATGACGAGCTCACTCTTTATAAAGATGAGTTGGGAGACGGAGCTTTCGATATTGAAGTGAAAAAGAATGGCAGCGAAGTCGTTTGTCGTTCGAAAGTGATATTTACAGAGAAATAATTTTATTAATCATTAGCTGGCGCAAGCCACAAATAAAAAACTAAAAAAGAAAATGGCACAATTGAATTTTGGCGGTGTTACTGAGAACGTAATGACCCGCGAAGAATTTCCTTTGGAAAAAGCACGTGAAATTTTGAAAGATGAAACAATTGCAGTGATCGGTTATGGTGTACAGGGACCGGGACAGGCGTGCAATCTGCGCGATAATGGTTTCAATGTAATCGTTGGACAGCGTCCGGGTAAGACTTATGAGAAGGCAATTGCTGACGGATGGGTGCCGGGTGAAACACTGTTTGGCATTGAGGAGGCTTGTGAGAAAGGTACTATCATTATGTGCTTGTTGTCTGATGCAGCCGTAATGTCTGTATGGCCTACGATCAAACCTTACCTGACTCCGGGAAAAGCTCTTTACTTCTCTCATGGCTTTGCTATTACTTGGAACGACCGTACAGGTGTAGTTCCTCAGAAAGATATCGATGTAATTATGGTAGCTCCTAAAGGTTCGGGTACTTCATTGCGTACCATGTTCCTCGAAGGTCGTGGCTTGAACTCTTCTTACGCTATCTATCAGGATGCTACAGGCAAGGCTATGGATCGTACCATCGCATTGGGTATCGGTATAGGTTCAGGATATTTGTTTGAAACTACTTTCCAACGTGAAGCTACTTCTGACCTGACAGGTGAGCGTGGTTCATTGATGGGAGCTATTCAGGGATTGCTGTTGGCTCAGTATGAAGTATTGCGTGAAAACGGTCATACTCCGTCAGAAGCATTCAATGAAACTGTAGAAGAATTGACTCAGTCATTGATGCCGTTGTTCGCAAAGAATGGTATGGACTGGATGTATGCTAACTGTTCAACTACTGCACAACGCGGTGCTCTGGACTGGATGACTCCGTTCCACGATGCTATCAAACCGGTAGTTCAGAAATTGTATGCAAGCGTTAAGTCTGGTAACGAGGCTCAGATCTCTATCGACAGCAACTCTCAGCCCGATTATCGTGAGAAACTGAACGAAGAACTTCGTCAGTTGCGCGAAAGCGAAATGTGGCAGACTGCTGTTACGGTTCGCCAGTTGCGTCCGGAAAATAACTAATCTTTCTTGGGAGAAATGAGAGGAGTAATGCAAGTTGCTCCTCTCATTTTGTATAACAAAGTATGAAATTGCCGGAAGCATAACTTCTTTTGGGGTAAAACATATGTAATTACCCAAAACATACGATCTGTTTGGACAAAATAGACTCTGTAATGTGAGCAAATACATTATCTATTTCGGAAAAAGAGTAATTGTTGATCATCTTTTGCTAAAAATTGCATATTATAATAATTTATTTTTCGAATAATATAATAAATGAATATAATTTGCTACTTTTGTATCGAATTAACAACATAAAACATATTTCTATGACGAAGAGAGCAAACTTCTATGCAATACATGGCGTATTCTACTATTTACTATGCAGTGTATTGGTTATTTTGATGGTATCGGGATGTACCCGTGATGTTTATGATCCTAATGGTGGTGGTGATGAAGATAAACCTAATTCTTTTGATTTTGCCACTACTTCTACTATTCAGTTGAATGTGAAGTATGATGTTCCTGAAGGTTATAAAGTGCTTTTCAATGTCTATTTTGAAGATCCGTTTACTACAGATGAAAATGGACAGACTGTTTTGCGTACTGATATAAACCCTGCGATTACCCGTATGACTGATGAGAATGGTGAGTATCACGCCAAAGAAATTGTGGCGGCAGATCACGGAGCGGATGCTTATATCTATACTTCGTATGTTGGAGTTCCGGGATTGGTGCGGACTACTATAACGGACAATGTGATTAATGCTGATATTGAATGGGAATTGACTAATAATACTCCGGAGACACGCGCTGCTGCAGTTACGTGGAATGCTCCTAACGGGTTTGGTGTTCTGGGAACGTGGCAAACTAATGGTCGTCCGAATTATCTGAATACTGAAGGAGAACTGAAATTATCCAATACTATATTGAATACTATTAGAAAAGTGATTCCAGAAGGGGGAAATTGCCCTGTTGATTATCGCCAGTCTGTAGATTTTGAAGTGAATGATCCTGAAAAAAGAGATGTTGAAATTTCCGTTCGCTTTATTGGAGGAACCAGTTCAGCTGCAAGTGCTTTTGGTTACTACTGTTATAGGGGTGAAGCTACTAAAGCGAAAATAGCAGCTACAAAGAAGTATATTATATTTCCTAATACGCATACCCGAGATGCTAAAGCAAAACCTGTTGGTTTGAAGGGGGGAGAATGTGTCAAACTGCATTATATTGATGAGAATGGAGTAGATCAGGGTACTGTATTTCCTAATGGAGTAAAGATAGGCTGGTTTCTTTTTAATGATTCTTTTAAGAAGAACGGTAATAAAGGAAATATAACTCTTTATTCAACTCCTAAAGCGAACTCTAATGGGCGTACATATACGGCTGCTTTCCGTATCAATGATTTTGTAGTGCTATCATTTGAAGATTATACGATTGATCAGGATTATAATGATGTACAGTTTAATGTCTGGTCCAATCCTATAGAAGCGATAGCTCCTGAGGTTCCGGAGGTAAAACCTGATCCGGGAACAGATGATGACCGTTCTGTCGCCTATCGCATGACTTATAAAGGAATTTTAGCTTTTGAAGACAACTGGCCCAATAAAGGTGATTATGATTTGAACGATGTTATTGTGAAGTATAATTCTGTCCTGTCGTTTAATACGAGTAACCAGGTACTTTCTACAGAAGATACATTTACAGCACTTTGGTCTGGAGCTTCCTTTAAAAATGGTTTTGCTTATCAGATGAATACGGATCGTTCGAATGTAGTTACTGAGTTTGACAACATTTCAGATACCAGTCAGGGTTTGGACCGCGAACTTGCCAAAGCTACGGTTAATGTGTTTACTAATGCTCTTTCGGCTACAGAGAATAATACAAAGACAGCATCTTATAAGATTAAAAATACCCTGACTACTCCTGTAGATCATGAAACTTTCGGAGTAGCTCCTTATAATCCGTTTATCATGGTTCATGAGAATTTGGGTAGCAATCGTTGTGAAGTTCATCTGGTAAACTATAAGCCAACAGAAAAAGCTAATATGAGTTTGTTCCATACAGGCAAAGACTTGTCTTCGCCAAACAATGGTATCTACTATGTGGCGGCAGAGAATTATCCATTCGCCATTCAGTTGGTTGATGCGGAAGATTTTAGTACCACTGAAACCGAAAGTGTAGATATTACTTATCCGGAGTTTATCAAATGGGTGAAATCTAACGGTAGCGAGTATAAGGATTGGTATAAGAAATAAAAGCGGGAGGCTTTTCTGGGAAATAAGAGATTGCGCAATTTCATGCAGGAAATGACTTGTATGAAGTTGCGAAATCTTTTTTATGTTTTTGAAATCTGTTGGATATACTCAATAAGTTTGTGATAGAATTTATGATGCTTTAGTGTATTAGCTTCACCCAGTATCACCAGCTTCATTCGGGCACGGGTTATGGCGACATTCATTCTTCGCAGGTCGTTGAGGAAGCCTATCTGTCCTTCTTCATTGGCACGTACAAGGCTGATGAAGATGACATCACGTTCCTGTCCCTGGAAACCATCTACAGTGTTAACAGTGAGTAGACTGCGATAGGGTTTGAGTGACCCGCTTGCTTTAATCTTATTACGGAGATATTGCACCTGCGCTTTGTAAGGAGAGATGATACCGAAATCAATCCGTTCTTCTAAGACACGCTTTCCGCCGATCCGGTTAATATAAACTTTTAATTCCTGAAGCAGTAAATCGGCTTCTGCTTTATTGATACGCCCAAAGGTTTCACCTACGAATTCTTCCTTAAAGTCCATTTCAGAGGTATCTATCCAACTGATAGGCGTATCCCAATCGAGAATGCCGCGGTATCGTATTTCCGGAGCCGCTTCCAGTTCTCCGTTGTAAAACCATTGTGAGGGGAATTTCATGATCTCCTCATGCATACGGTATTGTACTTTCAATAGGGAGACGGTACTGGGTTTATTGGCAACGACTCTTTCCATCAATGTAGATTCCAGTCCTCCACGGGCAGCTTCATAACATTTTATAGTAGGTGGAAGCTGGCAATGATCGCCTGCCAGCACTACACGGTCAGCCTTGCGGATAGCTATCCAGCAAGCAGCTTCTAAGGCTTGAGCGGCTTCATCAATAAAGAGTGTACCGAAGCGACGTCCGTTTAATATGCGGTGATTGCTACTGATGAGGGTGGAGGCTATGACATGGGCATTGTCGAAAAGATCGGCATTGATTTGTATTTCCAATTGTGTGGCACGATCACGCAGACGGCTCATGCGATTGCGGGCACTTTCCCGTTCCTCATAACTGCCCCGATGTTTTCTGCCCATTTCACGTATGGCTTTGCGGATACTCCATAATTCAGAGTAAGCCGGATGTCCTTCAAAGCGGCGTTCATACGTGAAAGAAAGCATCTTGTCATTTACTCGGGTAGGATTACCAATGCGCAGAACATTCACACCACGGTCTACGAGTTTTTCACTGATCCAGTCGACAGCTGTATTACTTTGGGCGCAAACCAGTACTTGAGGTTCGCGGTGTAATGTTTCATAGATGGCTTCTACAAGAGTAGTAGTTTTTCCTGTTCCCGGAGGGCCGTGTACTATAGAGACATCACGTGAGTACAACACTTTATTCACTGCATTCTCTTGTGTGGAGTTCAGCCAGGGAAAACGGACAGGGTAAAGTTCACGGAATCCGGGTTTCAGAGTTCCCAACATAATATCTCTCAATTCTGCTAATCGATTACCCTTGGCACGAATTACATCGGAGAGGGCTTCGAACATAGTGCGGTAGGACGTTTCATCAAAATAAAGCTGCACTCCGAGGTTTTCGGCAGATTGCACTTCCAGTATAGCACCTGCACCGGGCATCGCAACAACCATGCGGGTTTCGTTGGCATAGCTGATGGTACCGATGGAATTGAAATAAGTAATCTTCCCATCATATCCTTTGCGGAAAAAACAGACGGGACGCCCGAATTCAAAATTATGTTCTATATCAGTATCTTCCGTATGTGTAATTTCTATTACTAATTGATTCAGCGAATTGTAGTAACTTCGTCCGGGAGTGGCAGGATACCAACAGAGTCCCCGTTTCACCTTGCGGGCGATACCCATGGTTTCAGTCTGCCTTTTGAATTCTTCTTTTTCGAATTCATATTCCATACGCAGGAGCAGTTCTTGTCGCTGAAGATGGTCGGTTGGAGAAGGGAACTTGTTATTCATATATAATAATGATAGAGGCTGATAAATTATCATTTATCGCCCAAATTTTTCGCAAAGGTAATCATTCTTCGCTTTTGGAGGAAGAAAAGTTTTAATTTGTTAAACCTTTAACGATTTTAGTTTGTTTATTATATTAATTTGTAATCTTTACAATATTGAAAAACTAAAAAATAAATGTGATTATGGTGTATGACGTAACTATGTTAAAGGCCTTTTATGCTTCTTATAAGGGGAAAATGGAACACGTGCGGGCGGTACTGCAACGTCCGCTGACATTAGCAGAAAAGATTTTGTATACTCATCTGTTTGATGAGAAGGGAGTAAAAGACTACAAACGGGGAGAAGATTATGTAAACTTCCGCCCTGACCGTGTAGCAATGCAGGATGCAACCGCACAAATGGCATTGCTGCAATTTATGAATGCAGGTCGCGAACAAGTTGCCGTACCTTCGACAGTACATTGCGACCATCTGATACAGGCCTATAGAGGAGCCCGGGAAGATATTGCCACTGCTACCAAGACAAATGAAGAAGTATACGATTTCTTGCGTGATGTTTCTTCCCGATACGGTATCGGTTTCTGGCAGCCGGGTGCGGGTATTATACATCAGGTAGTATTGGAAAATTATGCATTTCCTGGTGGAATGATGGTAGGAACGGACTCTCATACACCCAATGCAGGTGGTTTGGGTATGGTTGCTATCGGTGTCGGCGGTGCCGATGCGGTGGATGTGATGACCGGTATGGAATGGGAATTGAAAATGCCTCGCTTGATTGGTGTACATCTGAAAGGTGCACTAAATGGTTGGGTGGCTCCCAAAGATGTAATTCTGAAGTTGGCAGGTATCCTGACGGTTAAAGGTGGTACAAATGCAATCATTGAATATTTTGGACCGGGCACGGCTTCTTTGTCCGCTACCGGTAAGGCAACTATTTGTAATATGGGTGCCGAAGTCGGTGCCACCACGTCACTTTTTCCTTATGATGATCGTATGGCTACTTATCTGAAAGCTACCGGAAGAGAAGAAGTGGCAGAGATGGCTGATTCTGTGGCGGGTGATCTTCGTGCAGATGCCGACATCATGATTGCCCCGGAGAAGTATTACGATCAGGTAATTGAGATTGACCTTTCCAGGCTGGAACCTTATATTAATGGTCCTTTTACTCCCGATGCCGCTACGCCTATTTCTGAGTTAGCAGAAAAAGTATTGGTTAACGGTTATCCGCGTAAGATGGAAGTCGGATTGATAGGTTCATGCACCAATTCATCCTATCAGGATTTAAGTCGTGCCGTTTCCCTGGCCCGCCAGGTTGAAGAGAAACATCTGAAAGTAGCTGCTCCCCTGATTGTGAACCCCGGTTCCGAACGGATACGTGCTACGGCAGAGCGGGATGGGATGATAGATACTTTTGAGAAAGTCGGTGCTACAATTATGGCAAACGCCTGTGGTCCCTGTATTGGTCAGTGGAAACGTGAGACAGACAACCCTACTCGTAAGAATTCTATCGTAACCTCTTTCAACCGTAATTTTGCCAAACGTGCAGACGGTAATCCGAATACGTATGCCTTTGTCGCTTCCCCCGAATTGACGATGGCACTGACGATTGCCGGAGACCTTTGTTTCAATCCGCTGACAGATGTATTGGTGAATCGCGAAGGAGAAAAGGTAAAGCTTTCCGAGCCCGTGGGTGAAGAATTGCCGCCGAAAGGATTTGCCGAAGGTAGTGAAGGGTATATGGCTCCCAGTTGTGAGAAGACGGAAATCAATGTGAACCCTCATTCACAACGACTCCAATTGTTACAACCATTCCCTGCCTGGGAAGGAACTGATTTGCTTAATATGCCATTACTGATTAAGGCACAGGGCAAGTGTACTACAGACCATATCTCAATGGCAGGTCCGTGGCTTCGGTTCCGTGGACATCTGGAGAATATCTCAGACAATATGCTGATGGGTGCTGTGAATGCTTTCAATGGAGAAACTAACAGTGTCTGGAATCGTTCGACTAATACGTACGGTCCGGTTTCCGGTACGGCAAAGATGTATAAGTCTGAAAGGATTTCTTCCATTGTAGTAGCCGAAGAAAACTATGGTGAAGGTTCCAGTCGTGAACATGCTGCTATGGAACCCCGTTTCCTGAATGTCCGTGTGATCCTGGCAAAGAGTTTTGCCCGTATCCATGAAACGAACCTAAAGAAACAAGGTATGCTGGCATTGACTTTTGTCGATAAAGCCGATTATGATAAGATTCAGGAACATGATTTGATTTCGGTAATCGGATTGACGGACTTTGCTCCCGGCCGTAATCTTAAGATTGTCCTTCACCACGAAGATGGTACTAAGGATAGCTTCGAGGCTCAACATACGTATAATGAACAGCAGATAGGCTGGTTCCGTGCCGGTTCTGCTCTTAATGCAAGATAGAAAGATGGATAAAATTACAGTACCTTTTATTACCGGTGATGGGGTAGGAGTTGAAATTACTCCTTCTATGCAAGCTATTGTGAATGCTGCCGTGCAGAAAGCATATAGCGGCCAACGGCAAATTGAATGGATGGAAGTGTGGGCAGGCGAACGGGCTTTTGAAAAATGTGGCCTGTGGTTACCTGATGAAACGATGGAAGCTTTCCGTGATTACAAAGTGGGTATCAAAGGTCCGCTGACTACACCTGTCGGTGGTGGTATCCGTTCACTAAACGTGGCATTGCGCCAGACACTGGACTTGTATGTATGCCTGCGACCGGTTCGTTGGTATCAGGGCATTCACTCTCCGGTTCGTCATCCGGAGAAGGTGAACATGTGTGTATTCCGTGAAAATACGGAAGATATTTATGCAGGTATCGAGTGGGAAGCCGGTACACCGGAGGCAGAGAAGTTCTATAAGTTTCTGCACGATGAGATGGGGGTAAAGAAAGTACGGTTCCCCAAGACATCTTCTTTCGGTGTGAAACCTGTTTCAAAAGAAGGAACGGAACGATTGGTGCGGGCTGCATGTCGGTATGCACTTGAGAATAACCTGCCTTCCGTGACATTGGTGCACAAGGGAAATATTATGAAGTTTACCGAAGGTGGTTTCAAAAAGTGGGGCTACGAATTGGCTGAACGTGAATTTGGAGAAGCATTGGCTGACGGAAAGCTGGTGATAAAAGACTGCATTGCGGATGCTTTCCTGCAAAATACCTTGTTGATTCCTGAAGAATACTCTGTGATTGCTACTCTTAATCTGAATGGAGATTATGTTTCCGATCAGTTGGCTGCCATGGTGGGCGGTATCGGCATTGCTCCCGGAGCAAATATCAACTACCAGACCGGACATGCCATCTTTGAAGCCACCCATGGTACGGCACCGAATATTGCAGGCAAAGATATTGTGAATCCCTGTTCCATCATTCTGTCTGCCGTAATGATGCTCGAATACTTCGGTTGGAAAGAATCTGCTTCCTTGATAGAACATGCCTTGGAACAAAGTTTCCTTGATGCCCGTGCTACCGCTGACTTGGCGCGCTTCATGCCCGGCGGTGTCTCTTTGTCCACTTCTGCCTTTACTCGGGAGATAGTGGAAAGAATTGAAAAATAATACTAACGATTAAAACGATACGAAAATGAAGAAGGAATATTTAGTTTATAAGCTTTCCGAGAATATGAAGGAAGCGGTTCGGATTGATACCGAATTATTCTCCAAATTTGATGTGAAACGCGGTTTGCGCAATGAAGACGGCACGGGTGTTTTGGTCGGGCTCACCAGAATTGGTAATGTAGTGGGTTATGAACGTGTTCCGGGCGGTGGCTTGAAACCTATCCCGGGTAAGTTGTTCTACCGTGGTTATGATGTAGAGGATATTGTTCATGCTTTTGTTAAAGAGAAGCGTTTCGGATTTGAAGAAGTGGCTTATCTGTTACTGTCCGGTAATTTGCCCGATAAGGAGGAGTTGGCTTCTTTCCGTGAACTGATTAATGATAATATGCCGTTGGAGCAGAAAACCAAGATGAATATTATCGAACTGGAAGGGAGTAATATTATGAATATTCTGGCACGCAGTGTACTTGAGATGTATCGTTTTGATCCTGCTGCCGATGATACTTCCCGTGACAATCTGATGCGGCAGAGCATTGATTTGATTTCCAAGTTCCCGACTATTATTGCTTATGCATATAATATGCTGCGCCATGCCACTTTCGGGCGTTCATTGCATATTCGCCATCCGCAGGAAAATCTTTCTATTGCCGAAAATTTCCTCTATATGCTGAAACGTAATTATACACAGTTGGAGGCGCGTACGCTCGACCTTTTGTTGGTGCTTCAGGCTGAGCATGGTGGTGGTAATAACTCCACTTTCACGGTTCGTGTTACTTCTTCTACCGGAACGGATACATACTCATCCATTGCCGCAGGTATCGGTTCGTTGAAAGGCCCGCTTCATGGCGGTGCAAATATTCAGGTGGCCGATATGTTCCATCACTTACAGGAGAATATTCAGGACTGGACAAGTGTGGATGAGATCGACACTTACTTCACCCGTATGCTGAATAAGGAAGTTTATAACAAGACGGGATTGATTTATGGTATCGGACATGCTGTTTATACGATTTCCGATCCACGTGCTATCTTACTGAAAGAATTGGCTCGTGATCTTGCCCGGGAAAAGGGTAAAGAGCGCGAATTTGCTTTCCTTGAACTCTTGGAGGAACGTGCTATCGAAACCTTCGGTCGTGTGAAGAACAATGGAAAGACGGTATCGAGCAACGTTGATTTCTATTCCGGCTTTGTTTATGAAATGATTGGGTTACCACAGGAAATTTTTACGCCGTTGTTTGCCATGGCTCGTATCGTCGGCTGGTGTGCGCACCGTAATGAAGAATTGAATTTTGAAGGTAAGCGTATCATTCGTCCGGCATACAAAAATGTACTCGAAGATACGGTTTATGTACCTATTAAGAAGCGATAAATAGGAGTAAAACGGGAAAGTAATGAACTAAATGCTGATAATAATTTAGGCGCGGATTACACGGATTCTTTTTCTGTAATATAGTGTGATAGCGCAGCCATTAATCCGTGTAATCCGCGTAATCCGCGCCTAAAATTATATTCATAACCGCTCAGAAATGAGTTTTTAGTCCGTTGATGGCGACTGCTTTCGTGTAGTCAATTATAAGTTTAAAGATAAATTGCCGTTCACTTTTGTCCGAAAATCTTGATTTTTAAATAAAAAGATGAAAATGTGAGGTTGTAGTGCTCTGTATTTCAGGATTTTAAGAGGACTGCATCTCACATAATGACTGAGGTACCCTCACATAACGACTCGGGTCAGATGTAAATATAGAAGAGTAAATTTCAAGCATTGGTTTAACTCATAACCGTATAGTAATGAGACCGTTTTTTCTAAACTGTTTGTTCTGATTTATTAAAACTAAAAGCGTCTTTGTAACTAGTTGACTATTAGAGGCGTATAATAACCCTATCTCAGTATACGACTGAGGTACCCTAAGTATCATACTGAGATGCCCTAAGTATGGGACTGAGATACCCTAAGTATACAACTATGTCTCATCCTGTTTGCTTTTGTAAGTAACTTTGTACTCATTTCTGACGTAAATCGCTAACTTATCACTTTGATTTAAAATTCATTGTTTTTGGAATAATTCGCTAACGTCTTTGTAAACTAATTAAGGGGAGGAAGTTTTCTTTTTCCTTCTTTTTATATATCTTTGCCTGTACTTAAATCGAAACAAGTATGGAACAAGGGACTTTTCAGCTATTTCTTGGTGCAATGAGCATCATCGCACTGTTTGTTTTTATCGCACTTTATTTTGTCAAAGCGGGATATGGAATGTTCCGTACTGCATCTTGGGGCATTTCTATCAATAATAAATTGGCATGGATGCTGATGGAGGCACCTGTGTTTATTGTGATGTTGTTACTTTGGTGGAATTCAGCACGATATAATTCAATTGCTCCCCTAATTTTCTTTCTCTTATTTCAATTACATTATTTCCAGCGCGCCTTTGTGTTTCCTTTCCTGCTGAAGGGAAAGAGCCGTATGCCGCTTGTCATTATGATGATGGGAATGCTGTTCAACCTCCTGAATGGCTTTATGCAAGGAGAATGGCTTTTTTATCTGGCTCCTGAAACTCTTTATACACCGGACTGGCTGATGACTCCCCAGTTTATTATTGGAGTATTGCTATTCTTTACCGGAATGGGAATCAACTGGTATTCGGATTATGTAATCCGCCATCTTCGTAAACCGGGAGATACGCGGCATTATCTTCCATCGCAGGGGATGTATCGTTATGTCACTTCTGCCAATTACTTTGGTGAAATTATAGAATGGGCGGGATGGGCTATATTGACATGGTCGGTTTCCGGACTGGTTTTCCTGTGGTGGACAGTGGCTAACCTGGTTCCTCGTGCCAATGCCATCTGGCATCGTTATAAAGAGGAATTTGGAGATGCGGTGGGAAACCGGAAACGTGTTTTTCCGTTCCTCTATTAATCTCTCACTTATAAATCACAAATCATAAATAATACTCATGAGCAAGTTATTTACTCCTGTAACTTTTGGTCCGCTGACTTTACGGAATCGTACTATCCGTTCGGCGGCATTTGAAAGTATGTGTCCGGGTAATGCCCCTTCGCAAATGTTGCTTGACTATCACCGTTCAGTTGCGGCTGGTGGTGTTGGAATGACTACTGTGGCCTATGCAGCTGTCACCCAAAGTGGTTTGTCGTTCGACCGCCAATTGTGGATGCGGCCTGAAATTATCCCCGGATTAAAAGAACTGACTGATGCTGTACATGCCGAAGGTGCAGCGGCAGCTATCCAGTTGGGACATTGTGGCAATATGTCACATAAAAGTATCTGTGGTGTTACTCCTGTCGGAGCTTCCACCGGTTTCAATCTTTACTCACCGACTTTTGTTCGTGGCTTGAAAAAAGAGGAATTGCCGGAGATGGCACGTGCGTACGGCCATGCTGTGAATTTGGCTCGTGAGGCAGGCTTTGATGCTGTTGAAATACATGCCGGACATGGATATTTGATTTCTCAGTTCCTTTCTCCTTATACGAATCGCCGTAAGGACTGCTTTGGTGGCTCCTTGGAGAATCGAATGCGCTTTATGGATATGGTAATAGAGGAGGTGATGAAAGCTGCCGGAACGGATATGGCTGTATTGGTAAAAATGAATATGCGTGATGGTTTCCGTGGCGGGATGGAAATGGATGAGACTATGCAGGTGGCAAAACGCTTGGAGCAATCAGGAGCTCATGCATTAGTATTAAGTGGAGGCTTTGTTAGTAAGGCTCCTATGTATGTGATGCGTGGTCGGATGCCTATCCGTACTATGACTCATTATATGAATTGCTGGTGGCTGAAGTATGGAGTGCGAATGGTAGGAAAGTGGATGATACCGACCGTTCCTTTCAAAGAGGCTTATTTCTTGGAAGATGCGATGAAGTTCCGGGCAGGAATTAAGATACCATTGGTATATGTAGGTGGTTTAGTTTCGCGTGAAAAAATAGATGAGGTACTGAATGATGGTTTTGAAGCTGTGCAGATGGCGCGTGCCCTGCTTAATGAACCGGGTTTTGTGAACCGAATGCGTGAAGAAGAGAAAGCACGCTGTAATTGTAAACATAGTAATTATTGTATTGCACGGATGTATTCCATTGAAATGGCATGTCATCAGCATTTGAATGAAGAACTTCCGGCTGGCTTGAAGCGGGAAATTACAAAAATAGAAGCAAAAGGATAATGAAACAGAAACTTGCTGTTATAACCGGAGCAGATGGAGGTATGGGAATGGAGATTACACGCGCTGTTGCTGCCGCCGGATATAAAGTCATTATGGCGTGTCGTGATCCAGAAATCGCAGAAGAGAAACGTCAGTTAATAATGCGGGAAACAGGAAATATAGCATTGGAAATAGTACCGGTCAATCTTGCTTCTTTATCTTCTACGGCTTCTTTTGCCAATGAACTTCTTCAGCGTGGAGAAGCTATCACCTTGTTAATGAACAATGCCGGCACCATGGAAACGAAACGTCGTATAACCGAAGATGGATTGGAACGTACGGTGAGTGTCAATTATGTAGCTCCCTATCTATTGACTCGTAAATTGTTACCATTGATGGAAGAGGGAAGCCGGATTGTAAATATGGTGTCTTGTACTTATGCCATCGGTAGACTGGATTTCCCTGACTTCTTTTTGCGTGGAAAGAGAGGTGCTTTCTGGCGTATTCCGATTTATAGTAATACGAAATTGGCATTAACTTTGTTTACAATAGCTCTATCGGAGAAGGTGAAAGAAAAAGGAATTATTGTCAATGCTGCCGATCCGGGTATTGTTTCCACCAAAATCATTACGATGCATATGTGGTTTGATCCGCTGACGGATATCTTTTTCCGCCCTTTCATACGTACGCCTCGCCAAGGAGCAGCGACAGCCATCAGTTTGTTGCTGGATGAGGATGCGGGAAAACGTACCGGAACATTGAATGTAAGTTGCCATTCTAAACAGCTCTCAGAGAAATTCTTTCATCATGTACAGATGAAGGAACTATGGGATAAGACAGAAGAAATTGTAGCAAAATGGCTATAATGAAAAAGGCACGGATGAATTTCATCCGCGCCTTTTTCATATTTCACTATATTCTAATTAAATAGAGAGTTCTCTCAATACATTTACCAAGTCTTTCTTGATTGGCTTATCATTCTTGATAGCTTTTGTGAAAGGAACGTATACTACTTCATCATGTTCGATACCAATCATCACGTTCCGTTGTCCTTCCATGATGGCATCGATAGCTGCTGCGCCGAGTCGGCTGGCAAGGATACGGTCGTGAGCAGTAGGACTTCCACCGCGCTGCAAGTGGCCAAGGATGGTAACACGTACATCGTATTGAGGATATTCATTCTTCACACGCTCTGCAAAGTGCATGGCTCCACCTGTCAGTTCGCTTTCCGCAACAATTACAATACTACTGTTTTTGGATTTGCGGAAACCATTCTTGATGAATTCTTCCAGTTGATCGACTTCCGTACTGAACTCTGGAATGATAGCGGCCTCTGCACCTGAGGCGATGGCACCGTTCAATGCAAGGAAACCAGCGTCACGTCCCATTACTTCCACGAAAAACAAACGCTCATGAGAAGTAGCGGTATCGCGGATTTTATCCACTGCATCCAGAATGGTATTCAAAGCTGTATCATAACCGATAGTCGTATCTGTTCCGTACAAGTCATTATCGATAGTACCCGGCAATCCTATACAAGGTACATCAAACTCTTGTGCGAAAATACGTGCACCTGTCAATGAACCGTCACCACCAATGATAACCAAGGCATCAATGCCTTCCTTTTTCATATTATCATACGCAATCTGGCGTCCTTCGGGAGTAGTGAATTCCTGACAACGAGCTGTTTTCAGGATAGTACCACCTAATTGTATGATATTACTTACGTTCTGGCTTTTGAATTCTTTAATTTCGCCGGTTACCAGACCTCTGTAACCTCTATATATACCTTTTACTTGTAATCCGTTGTAAATAGCAGCACGTGTTACTGCACGAATAGCAGCGTTCATTCCCGGTGCATCACCACCGGATGTCAAAATACCTATGCACTTAACTGTTCCCATAACAATCTTTTAGTTTGGTTTAAATAATCGACGCAAAGATAGCAAAAAGCTGAGGGCGTGATTCATATTTAACGTTAATTTGTTGTTTCAAAACGGTGACTTATTGTCCTGTAAGTCGTGATTGAATGGCCTTTGAAATTTCTTCCATCAGCCATTTGGGAGTGGAGGTTGCTCCGCATACTCCGATAGAGGAAGCTCCAGTCAGCAGAGAATTGTCTATCTCTTCAACACTGTCTATCAAATGGGAATTAGGGTTGATTTTTTTGCATTCGCTGAACAGCATTTTCCCATTGGAACTTTTCTTGCCACTTACAAAGAATACCAGATCGTGCGAAGCGGCAAATTTCCGTATGTTCGGAATACGATTGGCTACTTGCCGGCAGATGGTATCATAATATTCGAATGTGACATCAGGCGAGATATGCTCTTTGATGTATTCTACGATTTTCTGGAATTCGTCCAATGACTTTGTTGTCTGTGAATATAAACGGATGCTCTTGGTGAGATCCAGTTTTTTAGCTTCTTCCAGCTTTTCTATAACGATTGCTTCTCCGGTAGTTTGTCCCACTAAACCAAGGACTTCCGCATGACCGGTTTTTCCATAGATAACGATTTGTTTATCCTCGGTATCTTTCTGATTATATTCTTGCTTGATTTTCTTTTGTAAGCGGAGTACTACCGGGCAAGTGGCATCAATGATTTCAATATTATTGCGACGGGCAATTTCATAAGTTTCGGGCGGTTCTCCATGGGCACGCAGCAAAACTTTGGCATCGTGCAAATGATTAAAGTCATCATGATTGATAGTGATGAGGCCCATCTCTTTCAGGCGCTCCACTTCACGGCTATTGTGCACGATGTCTCCCAGACAATACAAAGTACCGCCATTGGTTAGCTCTTCTTCAGCTTTATTTATTGCAGTGACTACGCCGAAGCAGAAGCCTGATCCCTCATCTATTTCTACTTTTACCATAATATAATATGTTGATATAGAGATTGTAAATAGGTCATCGGAAGGGCTAAACCCTTTTTCCTTTATCCCTTAACGGTTTTATCGAATTGCTTTTGTAACCATTCTTTTTGTTGAGAAATAGTCATGGTTGTGTTGTCTAACAGCAATGCGTCGTCTGCTTTGCGAAGTGGGCTTACTTCACGATTCTGATCGATATAATCCCGTTGCTTTACGTTCTCAAGTATTTCATCAAAACTGGCTTCTTGTCCTTTGGCTTTCAATTCGTCATAACGACGCTGTGCGCGGATCTCGGGGGTGGCAGTTACAAATATTTTTAGTTCTGCATCGGGAAAAACCGTAGTTCCAATATCACGTCCATCCATGACAATACCTTTGGAATTACCCATTGCCTGTTGTTGTGCCACCATTGCTTCGCGTACAAAGCCTAAAGTTGCGATAGGGCTGACGCGAGAAGAAACTTCCATACTACGGATTTTATTTTCTACATTTACTCCGTTCAGATAGGTGTCAGGACGTCCGGTCAACGGATTTAGTTGAAATGAAATATGAATATTACCAATTTCTTTCTGAAGTCTTTCCGTATCAATCTCATTTCCTTTAAAGATGCCATTTTCTATACTGTATAAAGTGACTGCACGATACATGGCGCCACTGTCTATGTATATGTAACCTATTTCACGGGCAAGATCTTTTGCCATGGTACTTTTTCCACAGGAGGAAAAACCGTCGATTGCGATAGTTATCTTTTTCATGTTGAGTTATACTATTTATATATTATAAGGTATATGACAAATTAAATATAAGTGAGGATGAACTCACATGATATTTGGCGTATGCCATCCCTAATTTCAATCGTTTTAATTGAATACCTGTGCCACAAGTAAAACCCGCCCAATGGCTGGAGCCGTTTATTTTCATTTCTTCTCCACGGCGGAAGTTGTATCCGGCTGCCAGGTAAAAGTTGTTGGTTGGGAGAAAATCAATGCCAAGGGCGATATGATTTAACAATTTCTTTCCAAAATTGTTTGCTGCTGTGGCTGATGTACTCCATTGTGTCAGGTCATGTAGAGTAAATGAGAGCCTGAAAGGAGCATGTGCCAGTCGTTTGCTAAAACCAAGCTGTACGTCGGCAGGTAGCTTTTCATGTCGTTCTTCGAAAGCTTTCAGTTGTCCTCCCAAATTGCGTGCAACAAGTGAAGCGGAAAAGTCTGACTCCTGATGATAGTAATTTAATCCCAAATCAATGCCAATTGCGAATGAAGAGTACTTATCATAATGAGAATAAATAAAGTTTGTGCGGACACCACCACTCCAATAATCACTTAAATCATAGGTATAAATGCCCGATATGGAAATATCTTTGGCAGAGAAAGTGCCGATTTCTATATTTTCTTCGGTGGTTTCTTTTAACTCTCCGTAATTTACATATTGAGCGGTTACCGCCCAGGTGGAACGCTCGCCTGCTGTACGTACGAATGCAGCTCCTCCAACATTGACACCATCCATATAAAGCATATAATTCAGGTTGAGAGTTTTATCCGCCACACACGAAAGAAGGGCGGGATTTTGGACAGCCATCGTTAAATCGTCTTCTATAATAGAAATGTTTTCTCCACCCAATGCCGATGCGTGGGCAGAAAAAGGAAGCTTTAAAAATTGGAAGGCGCTGGCTCCGTCTTGCGCATGTAAAACGGAGAAAATCAGTAGTAGTAGCGCCGTAATAAAAGACTTTTTCAACATTTCATTTAAAATTATTGCCAAAGATACGGTATTTTTAAAATATCTCGTTACATTTGTGGCACAAAAGCGCAGGTGTGCTTTTTGAAGGATAAAAAAAACAAAAATGGGTGTATATTGTCTTAAAAAAGATAGTACGGATGAACGTTTTGCAGAAAAAGTACTATATTTGCCCAAAATGAGAAACACGTTAAAATAATATTATAATTATGGAAATTAAGAAAACACCTAAAGCAGATTTGGAGAACAAAAAATCGACTTGGATGCTTATTGGTTATGTTATTGTGCTGGCTTTTATGTTTATAGCATTTGAATGGACAAAGCGCGATATCAAGATCGATACAAGCCAGGCGCTTACTGATCTCTATTTTGAAGAAGAAATGGTTCCTATCACTGAGCAGGAAGAAAAAGTAGCTCCTCCTCCTCCAGAAGTAGCTCCGATTAACGAAACGTTGGAAATCGTAGCTGATGATGCTGATGTGGAAGAAACAGTTATTGCTTCTTCTGAAGAAACAGGTCAGGCAGTAGAGGTAAAGTATGTACCTGTAACTGTTGTTGAAGAAGAACCGGAAGAACAAACCATTTTTGAGGTTGTAGAACAAATGCCTGAATTCCCAAATGGTGGTATGGCTGGTTTGATGCAATTCTTGAGCAAGAACATCAAATATCCTACTATTGCACAGGAAAACGGTACTCAAGGTCGTGTAACAGTACAATTCGTTGTTAATAAGGACGGTAGTATTGTAGACGCTAAAGTCATAAGAGGTGTTGACCCGTATTTGGATAAAGAAGCACTCCGTGTGATTGGTACTATGCCGAAGTGGAAACCCGGTATGCAGCGCGGTAAACCTGTACGCGTTAAATATACAGTGCCTGTAATGTTCAGATTGCAGTAATACGTTATCTATATAAATAAAGAGGCTGCCGATAAAGCAGCCTCTTTTTATTCTTACTATTCTCCTTAATTTATAATCACTATGTTTACAGCTTCCGAGCTTCTCGAAAAAATTAATTCTCATATTACTGATTTACAGTTTACGCGTACTCCAAAGGGATTGTATGCTCCGGTGGAATATGTTCTGTCTATGGGTGGAAAGCGAATTCGCCCGGTATTAATGTTGATGGCTTATAATTTGTATCAGGAAGATGTGACTCGTATCTATGCTCCGGCTATAGGTATTGAAGTTTATCATAATTATACCCTTCTTCACGATGATTTGATGGATCGTGCTGATCGTCGTAGAGGCAAAGAAACGGTCCACAAAGTCTGGAATGATAATACTGCGATTCTTTCGGGCGATGCAATGTTGATTTTAGCTTATCAATTTATGGCAGAATGTTCTCCATCCTTTTTGAAGGAAGTCATGGATCTTTTTAGTCTAACAGCCCTTGAAATATGTGAAGGTCAGCAAATGGATATGGAGTTCGAACAGAGAAATGATGTAGCGGCGGAAGAATATCTGGAAATGATTCGTCTGAAAACAGCAGTTTTATTAGCTGCAAGTTTGCGAATCGGTGCCCGTTTGGGAGGTGCTTCAGCAGAAGATGCAAATCGTTTATATGATTTTGGAATGCAAATAGGAGTTGCTTTCCAATTGAAAGATGATCTTTTGGATGTTTATGGTAATGTCAAAGTCTTTGGGAAAAATATTGGTGGAGATATCCTTTGCAATAAAAAAACTTATATGCTGATTAAGGCATTTGAACATGCCGATTCAAGTCAACGTGAGCAGTTAAATTATTGGGTTCATGCAAAAGCCTTTCAACCCGTTGAAAAGATTGCTGCCGTTACGGAACTCTATAATCAGATTGGCGTAAAAGCTATTTGTGAGAATCAAATGTTGGAGTATAGCAATCGTGCGATGGAAAGTTTAGCGGCTGTCAGTGTTGCAGAGGAAAAGAAAGAAGAACTTAAAAAGGTAATAGAGAATTTGATGCATAGAGAGGTTTAATAGTGTCTTTTTGGATTTATGCCTTATAGAAGATTACCAAATACAGATCAGGCGAGAATACGGGCACTGAAAGCAGTGGTTGCGAAAGCTGATGTCCAGAACCTTTATGATTTGGCAGTTTCCCTGAAGACGTTGACAGAGGCCCGGAATTTCTTGACGAGGTTTGAGGCTGCCCAGTCTTATTATTTGCAATGTTTTGAACGTCAGTCGCAGGCTGGTCATAAGCATCAGGCCAATGTAAAGATGGCGCGTTTGTATGTATCTCATTTTATTCAGGTATTGAATTTAGCTGTAATACGTTCGGAAGTACGTGTTGCTCACAAAGCATATTATGGCTTACCGGGAGATAGTACAAATGTTCCGGATTTATCAACAGAAACAGCATTAGTGGAATGGGGACGAAAAATTATAGATGGAGAGGCTAAACGAACTTCACAGGGCGGAATTCCTATTTATAATCCTACAATAGCCAAGGTTAGAGTGCATTATGATATCTTTACAGATAGTTATGACCGACAAAAAAATCTGCAAGCTTTGACAGCGCGTAGTTTAGAATCTCTTTCTGCTATGCGAACCACAGCAGATGAATTGATTTTAGATATTTGGAACCAGGTTGAAAAAAAGTTTGAAGATGTTTCTCCAAATGAGAAACGTTTGGATTTGTGCCGTGATTACGGATTAATTTACTATTACCGTACCGGTGAAAAACGAAAAGAAGAAGTAAACAAATGAGACTGATAGATACACATTCCCATCTCTTTTTAGAAGAATTTTCAGAAGATTTACCGCAAGTTATTGAGCGTGCCCGTTCTGCAGGAATCACTCATATCTTTATGCCTAATATCGACAGTACGACAATTGATTCAATGTTATCGGTATGTAATACCTATAATGATTATTGTTTTCCTATGATAGGACTGCATCCTACTTCTGTTAATGCCGATTATGAAAAAGAACTGGAGATTGTGGCTCGTGAACTAAAGTCTTTCAATAAGTATATTGCAATAGGGGAGGTTGGTATGGATCTTTATTGGGATAAAACTTTTCTGAAAGAACAGCAGATTGTATTAGATAAGCAAATCAATTGGGCTTTGGAATATGACCTTCCTGTCGTTATTCATTGTCGGGATGCCTTTGGCTATATATATAATGTACTGGAACCTTACAAGAATACTTCTTTAAAAGGAGTTTTTCACAGTTTCACGGGTACTGATGATGAGGCTGCCCGGATTCTGGAGTTTTCAGGTTTTCTAATTGGAATTAATGGTGTGGTCACTTTTAAAAAGTCGCGCCTTCCGGAAGTTTTGACTAAAATACCTTTGGAGAAGATTGTTCTTGAAACGGATTCCCCTTATCTCACTCCGGTTCCGAATCGTGGTAAGAGAAATGAAAGCGCCTATGTGAAGGATACTTTGATGAAGGTTTCTGATATCTACCGGATGTCTCCGGAGGCCGTTGGACGTGTTACTTCCGAGAACGCTTTAAAAGTGTTTGGAATGCTCAAATAACATCGTAAAGATTTTAAAGTTTATTAATTTTGAGATTTTATTAAAGATAAAACGGAGAGAATGAGGGGCAAGAACGAAAAAAAGAATACATTTGTAGCTGAAAACGCTTGTGGTTCGCATTTTTTTTGTAATTTGCAGCCGTTTTTGAAAGAGGCGTCTATTGGAGAGATGCTCGAGTGGTTGAAGAGGCACGCCTGGAAAGCGTGTATACCTCTAAAGGGTATCCGGGGTTCGAATCCCCGTCTCTCCGCAGAATGAAAGAAGGAAACAAAAATAATAAATGAATATAATAAACAATTTAATTAATTAATCTTAAAAATTAGACACACAATGAAAAAGTTATTTGCAATTGTTGCTGTGATGGGAGTCTTAACATTTGGCTCAACTCAACTTGCTCAGGCTCAAGATGCTCCTGCAGCTGAACAAACAGAACAAGCTGCTCCTGCAGCTCAAGCAGCTCCTGCTGGTGATGCTACTGTAGAGGCAGAAGAAGGTGGTATTCACAAGGAAATCAAGACTAAATTTATTGAAGGTACTGCATCTTTCATGAGTTTGGTTGCTATCGCTTTGGTTATCGGTCTTGCATTCTGTATTGAACGTATCATTTATCTGAGCTTGGCTGAAATCAACACAAAGAAATTCTTGGCTGCTATTGAAGCTGCTTTGGAAAAAGGCGACGTAGAAGCTGCTAAAGACATCGCACGTAATACAAGAGGTCCTATCGCTTCTATCTATTACCAAGGCTTATTGAGAATTGATCAAGGTCTTGACGTAGTTGAGAAGTCAGTAGTATCTTATGGTGGTGTACAAGCTGGTTACTTGGAAAAAGGTTGCTCTTGGATCACACTGTTCATCGCAATGGCTCCGTCTTTGGGATTCTTGGGTACTGTAATTGGTATGGTGCAGGCATTTGATAAGATCCAACAAGTAGGTGATATCTCTCCGACGGTTGTAGCAGGTGGTATGAAAGTTGCCTTGATTACAACTATTTTCGGTTTGATCGTTGCTTTGATTCTGCAGGTATTCTACAATTATATCCTGTCTAAGATCGAGGCTTTGACCAGCGAAATGGAAGATTCTTCTATCACTCTGTTGGATATGGTTATCAAATATAACTTGAAATACAAAAAATAAGAGAAATGGCTAAATTATCATATAGAGTATCATATTACGTACTGTATGTTTTATTCGCCGCTATTTTAGTAGTATTGGGCTTATTCTACTTCGGTGGAGATGCTCAGGGCGATGCAGTACTGACGGGTGTTGATCCCGAGATGTGGCAGCCTGCACAGACAGAAAGTCTGCTGTACTTGATGTATGGTTTGTTTGCTTTGACTGTTGTTGCAATGGTAGCTGCGTTTATCCTGCAATTTGGTAGCGCATTAAAAGATAATCCTGTAAAAGCTTTGAAATCACTACTAGGTGTTATTTTATTGGTTGTCGTAATGATCGTTGCTTGGTCTATGGGTAGTGGAGAACAGATGAATATACCAGGTTATAGTGGAACTGATAATGTTCCGTTCTGGCTAAAGGTTACTGATATGTTCCTGTATACTATTTATTTCTTACTGGGAGCAACTGTTCTTGCAATGCTTTTCAGTAGTATTAAAAAGAAATTATCATAATCGATTGAGGGAACTCGATCTAATGGAGTAATTACAATGGCAAAAGGAAAAAGAAAAGTTCCTGATATAAACTCAAGTTCTACAGCGGATATTGCTTTCCTATTGTTGATCTTCTTCTTGATTACGACTTCTATGGATACGGACCGTGGTTTGGCAAGACGTTTGCCGCCACCACCCGAAACAGAAGATAGAAAGGATGATTCAGATAAGGTTAAGGAGCGTAACGTTATGACAGTCTTCCTAAACATGAACGACCAGTTGATGGCTAATGGAGACTATATCAATGTAGATCAATTGAGAGATAAGGCAAAAGAATTCATTGCTAACCCGTATAATGATGAAACCAAACCGGAAAAGCATGCAAAAGAGATACCTTTCTTTGGTACTATGCAGGTTACGGAAAAGCATGTAGTTTCTTTGCGTTGCGACCGTGGATCTTCCTACAAGGCATATTTGGCTGTTCAGAATGAACTGGTGGCTGCTTATAATGAGCTGAGAGAAGAATTGTCTCAGGAAAAGTTTGGCAAAAATTATGCCGCTTTGGATGAAGATCAACAAAAAGCAATTCGTGATGTATATCCTCAGAAGATTTCTGAGGCAGAACCTAAAAAGTACGGAGAAAAGAAGTAATGGGAAAATTTAATAAGACTGGTAAACGCGAAATGCCTGCGTTGAATACTTCTTCTCTGCCTGACCTTATCTTTACTCTGTTGTTCTTCTTTATGATTGTAACAACAATGCGTGAGGTAACATTAAAGGTTGAGTTTAAGGTTCCGCAAGCTACAGAATTGGAAAAACTGGAAAAGAAATCTTTGGTTACGTTTATCTATGTAGGAAAACCTACAGCTGAGTTTCGTAAGAAACTGGGCAATGAAAGCCGTATCCAATTGAATGATAGCTATGCTGAAGTTGCTGAAATTCAGGACTACATTATTGGTGAACGTGCCAGTATGAAGGAGGAAGATCAGCCTCAGATGACTGTTTCTTTGAAAGTTGACCAAGATACGAAAATGGGTATCGTTACAGATATCAAAGAAGCTCTTCGTAAAGCTTATGCATTGAAACTTAACTATTCTGCGCAACCGCGTCAGTAAAAAGTTAATCAAACTATAAAAAATAAAGGGTGCTTATTCGAAATAAGCACCCTTTATTTTTTATCCCCTTACATTATATACTTCTTTGTATATAGAGTCTTTTACTGTTTCAAAATCTCTTTCACACTCTAAATCTCCATGAGCCATAAGCAACATTGGAAGATATTCATCTGTAGGTCTGTATGGAGGTTGAAGATATGGTTTTTCCCAGAGCACGAATCCTTGGCGCTTATAGAAATTAATACGTCTTTGGGCCATTTCTTCTTCCGGCATTTCCACTTCCAGGACAATAGGGTGTTGAAGCAACTGACATAAATGATTTAAAACATTCTTTCCATGTCCGCCATTACGCTGGGCTGGATCTACGGCGAAATGTTCGACATAGTAGAATTTGCCGAAATCCCAATAGGTAATGAATCCTACAGGGGTATCATGATGGAAAATAATATTGTTATAGAAGTGAGGTCTGCTATCGGTGTACAGACGAAGCTCCTCTAAGGGGCGGTGTTCTTCCGGTGGGAAGGCAGCGGTTATCAACTGTTCCATGTACTCATACAAAAATCCATCAGCGGTGCTGATGCGTTGAAGTCTGATCATAATGTTGGTCTTTAAAGTTTAGTTCTCTTATTATTTTGTATAAAAATCAATTAGTCTTTGCAGTGCTCGTTGGCATACCGGACAAAATGTAGGATGTTCATTGGTACGCATGCGGCAGTTATCAGCAGGACGGAATATCCCTTTGGCAGAATATCCGCCTCCTTCATACACTCCTACCGGATACTTAGCCTGTTCGCTGACAGGGGTAGGGACAGGAGTACCTTTGACAAGCATATCTTCCCATTTTGAAGCAAAATCTACGCGTGTACTTATGTTCTGTTCCCAAGGTTCTGTATCCAATGGGTAAGTATCTGTCATGACGTCATCATTGTAGAAGTACTCGTCAGCTAATCCTCCGAAGCTGTGCCCAAATTCATGCACAACTACCGGGCGGAACATCGGATGGTGTGCAGTGGTTAAAGTATATGCATTATAGATACCGCCACCACCATATTCTTCAGTATTGGCGAGAATAATAATGTGTTCATAAGGTATTCCGGCTAAAGCATCGTGTATGGATTTGACACACCGGGTTGTCAGGTAACGATCAGAATAGAATGTGCTGAAATGCGAGTTAAAAGCCGTATGCTTCCATTCTCCTAAACGGGGGACACTTACACCACTGTCGTCAGAAGGACTGGCGACTGCTACAATATTGAAGCGATCTTTCATACTTTTGAATGGTTCGTGTGAAAATAGACTCTTACAGGCGATTTCCGCATCCTGATAGAATACGTCCATCTCGGCAGGCGTATATCCTTCGGCAAGGATGGCTACGTCGATACATTTATCTGTTTCACCACTTTTTAGCAGGTACTTATGCGGAGTGATATGTGCAGTCCCTTTTTGATGAATAAGTACATCATCCGGGCGAACAGTGTGTTTCAGACATGTACGCACTTCTTTTCTCGGACTTAACAATGTGATTTCTATTTCCACGGGGCGGAGTGGATAGGGGAGTAAAAATGTATTTTCAAATCCTTTGCTGATGACCTTAGCTTCATCCGTCTCCAGCCATTCTTGAAAGAGGGAAGAAAAAGAAGTCGTATAGACTGTTTTTCCACTTTCCAAATCCTTCATGATAATTTGTCCGTTACCTTGCAAAGGTAGTTCGGCCAAATGATGGCGTCTTCCGGCCCATGATGGAAGTACGGATAGCTCGTCCAGACAAACATTTTGGCAAGAAGCGTCTCCTGTAAAGATATAATCAACACGCAATGTCTTATCGGCAAAATACTCAGTGTAGTTTTGCGCATGGCCTACTGTTAGTATCAGCAAGCATAATGCAAGTACAAGATATTTTTTCATAGCAATCTTATTTTGTAGTTATAGGCAAAGATAATGCAAATTGAGCGCATAACTTTCATGCATGTATGAGAAAATAAAGCCGAGTGTGGGTTTATTCATTTTTTAGCAAGAAAAGTAATAAATCGTATTTTAATTGGGAAAGATTTTGCTAACTTTGCATATTACTGTATGAGAATACGGTAAAGCAATCGTTATTTATTAATCATAAATTAAGAAATGGGACATCATCAATTGGATACTTTAGACGAGCAGATACTGAAATTGATTGCAGATAATGCCCGTATTCCTTTTCTGGAAGTGGCAAGAGCTTGTAATGTTTCCGGCGCAGCCATACATCAACGCATACAAAAACTGACGAATTTAGGTATCTTAAAAGGATCGGAATACGTTATCGATCCGGAAAAGATCGGTTATGAAACTTGTGCCTATATTGGTATTTACCTGAAAGATCCGGAATCATTTGACGCAGTGACAAAGGCGCTTGAAGCTATTCCGGAAATTGTGGAATGTCACTTTACGACAGGTAAATATGATATGTTTATCAAACTTTACGCACGCAATAACCACCATTTGCTGAGCATTATCCATGATAAATTACAGCCACTGGGGTTAGCGCGCACTGAAACACTGATATCTTTCCATGAAGCCATTAAGCGGCAGATGCCAATCATGGTGGAGGTCGATGAAGATTAGGAATTACTTACGGATATAATCCACAAATGCATAGGAGCAGGGATGTTTCTCGTCAACGAGATGAGACTCCCTGCTTTTTTCGTGCCATATCGCAAAATCCACAGCCGGGAAATAAACATCTACCTGAGGTGCTTCGGCAGCGATTTCTGTCAGACAAAGCATATCTGCCAATGGCATTGCTTGCTTATAAACACTTGCACCGCCAATAATATATACTTGTTCCTCCGGTTGACAGCTCTGCAAAGCTGCTTCAAGAGTGGGAAATACTTCTGCGCCGGGGCACAGAGTTGCAGGATTGGATGAAAGCACTACGTTCCTACGATTGGGCAGTGCGCCTTTAGGCAGAGATTCAAATGTTTTTCTTCCCATGATTATTGTGTTCCCTGTGGTTAATGCCTTGAAACGCTTCAAATCATTGGGAAGCCAGAATAACAGTTTATTTTGAAAGCCGATCCCTAAGTTACGGTCTACGGCGGCGATGATACTAACCATGATTGGATTTATGATTTGTTAAACAGAAACTTTACCGGCAATATGCGGATGCGGGTCGTAATTTACCAATTCGAAATCTTCATATTGGAAATCAAAGATACTCTTCACGTCCGGGTTTATTTTCATTTGTGGCAATGGGCGTGGTTCACGGGAAAGTTGTAGTTTCACCTGCTCCAGATGATTCAGATAAATATGCGCATCACCAAGCGTGTGAATGAAGTCTCCTGCCTTCAATCCGGTTATCTGTGCCATCATCTGCAACAGTAGAGCATAAGACGCAATATTGAAAGGTACACCAAGAAAAATGTCCGCACTACGTTGATAGAGTTGGAGGCTTAACCGTCCGTTTGCCACATAGAATTGAAAGAACGCATGGCAAGGAGGGAGATTCATATTGTCAAGATCCCCCACATTCCAAGCACTGACAATGATGCGTCGGGAATCCGGATTATGAAGAATTGTTTCTACAGCCTCACTGATCTGGTCGATGGAACCACCTTTATAATCAGGCCAGGAGCGCCATTGATAACCGTAAATATGTCCTAACTCACCATTTTCATCCGCCCATTCGTTCCAGATGCGAACGCCATGATCTTGCAGATACTTGGCATTGGTATCTCCATTCAGGAACCATAGCAATTCATATATAATTGATTTCAGATGTAGTTTTTTGGTGGTGAGGCAGGGAAAGCCTTCGTCCATATTAAAGCGCATCTGATGTCCGAATACGCTGATCGTACCGGTTCCGGTACGGTCTTCCTTGTGTATGCCTTCGGTTAATACCCGGTTGAGCAAGTCTAAATATTGTTTCATGATTGCAGATTACGAATTATAAACAACAAAAGTGGCCATCTTTTTAGCCTCGCCAAAGGTAATTAAACTTCGGCAGATAGCATAATTATTTCTAATTAAAGGAATGGTGTCATCAGGTTACCCACCCAGCCTACAAACTTCTTCCATCCGGAACGTTTCTTCCAAACCTCGGGAGTCAATAGCGTACTATTCTTTTTATCTCGTTCAAACATATCATTCAACTGATGAGTGACGGTGGGATCGAAAATAAATGCATTTGTTTCGAAGTCATAACGCAGACTGCGGCTATTCAGATTGGCTGTACCTACAGTACAGAAGTTCCGGTCCACCATCATAATCTTGGAATGGTGGAACCCTCCGTTGAAGAGATAAACTTTTGCTCCTTTTTTCATCAACTTGTGCACAATGTAGAAAGATGCTTCCGGCGTAAAAGGAATATCAGAGACAGCAGGTATCATGATTTCCACTTCAGTACCTTTCTTTAATGCGTGCTTGATGGCTTTCCGGATGGATTTGGTTGGTACAAAGTAAGGGTTTACAATCTGTATGCTATGTTGTGCTGCTCCGATGGATGCTGCATAAGCGTGACTGATAGAGCGGGGAGTTTCCCGTGGTGTACGGTCTACTATTGCTATTTCTTCCGCTATACTGTCGGGCAGTTGCGGTATATCCGGAAAGTAAACCGGTCCACCGATATGCTGTTTAGTTTCTTGGTTCCACATAGTGAGGAAAATGCCTTGCAGATAACGCACTGCATCTCCTCCTATGCGCATGTGCATATCGTGCCATTGCCCGATTTTAGGCAATCCGGTGATGTAATAGTCGGCGATGTTCATGCCACCGGTATATCCTATTTTTCCATCAATTACTACAATCTTCCGGTGGTCACGGTGCATGGCATGATTGATCCATGGGAAGGTAATCGGGTCGAATTTCACGATTTCAATACCTCGGTCACGGATTGCTTTCAAATGACGCTTTTTCAGTGGTTTGCTATTCGACCAATTGCCAAAAGCATCGAAGAGGGCACGGACTTCCACACCTTCCTGCACTTTTATAGCAAGTAGGTCGAACAGGGCATTGGCGATAGAGTCATTGCGGAAATTGAAGTATTCCAGATGAATGTGATGTTTGGCATGGCGTATTTCTTCGAAGAGGTCAAGGAACTTCTCCCGTCCGCTCATCAGTAGCTTTACTTCATTGTTGGCAGTGACCGGGATACCTTGTTGTTGTAGATAATGCATCACGAGCGAGTCACTGGTAGCAACTTGCGCGTGAATATTTCCTATAAAAAATAATGCAGATGATAATATGATGAATAATATTCTTCTCAAAACTTCTTACGCTTAGTTAGTTTTTCTAATTGAGTCGACAAAGATACAATTTATTGGTGAGAAATGTTTGCTCAGTTAAAAAAAAATAGCCCTTGACTTGCAGAAAGCAGATAAGGACTAACTAAATTATTGTAAGGGTAAACGGATTTATTGCAAGGGATAAGTGAACTTTATGCTAAAGAACAAATCTTGCGATATCCTAAGTAGACAAGTACTACTGCCGCTATGATCAGTGATTTGGGATCGAGTTCCGCTGCACCGCTTTGTACGGCACTGGTGAAAGTCTCGCGCAAAGCTCCCAGCACTAGTTGCAAACCATCAAGAACAAAGAACAACACCACGGCAAGTGTAAAGCAGAACAAGCTCCACAGCTGCGAAATCCGGTAATACCGGTCGGGCAGGTGGTGCATCACGCGACGGCTGAAGCCGTTATCTTCTATCTCTTTCCGATTGTCAGAGAAGAATTGCTGCAAAAGTTTATCATCAGTTGTTTCCGTCATAACCATTTTGTTTTAAGTAGGTAGCCATTTTTTCTTTTGCCCGCGAGAGGTGGCTTTTGACTGTTCCCGCCGGGCATCCCGTGATACCTGCAATCTTTTCGATGCTCTGATCTTCCATGTAGAACAAGGTGATGCAGGTTCGTTCCATTTCTTTTAGTGTCGCCAGCGCCCGGTAAACGTCCATCTGTTGTCCTACGTCATCCTGACTGGTGTTCCAGTGAGTATCCACTTCCCGGGTGTCAAGGTCAGCTGTCTCCTTCCGACTGCGAAGATAATCATAAAATACATTATATGCAATACGGTAAAGCCAGGTGGAAAAATTGGACAGGTTTTTGAATGAAGCCAGGTTAGTGTAGGCTTTGATAAACGTGTCCTGCGCCAGGTCGTCACTCAATTCGTTGTCGCCGCAAGTCAGGTTGAGGAAGAACCGTCGCACGGGCGACTGGTACTTCTTCACTAACTGGTCGAAGGCCCTGGTGTTGCGAAACACCACGACCTGTGCAACTAACGATATGTCATTGAGTTGGCTCATCTCTCCCGGTTGTTCTTTTTATTAGAGTCTTGCGTATAATAGATAACTAATTGTCCGAATCCGGTGAACATGATCAATAGTCCGATGCAACCCATTCCGAAGTTTCCGGTGATGGCCCAAAGGAAGATGAATAATCCGATACCAATAAAGATGTTCTGAATACCTTTGGTGCGGATATCTTCTGTTTTTTCCGCATTTTTGAAGAAGTCCTCAGGTAGTTGTTGTCCACTGGAGAGAGCTTGTTCTGCAAGGCGGTATTTGGCTTTTCTATTTTTGTAATTGAAAAAGAATACCGTAAAGACGATGAGTAACGGCAGACCGAAGATGAAGACGATGGCAGTGACTGAAATAATGGTTTCGGAGGTTTTGCCGTCTAAGTCGAATAGATTCCAGTGCCAATCACCGTTTTTGTCCTGTTTCCATCTTCTGTCGGCATGGGCAGAATCCCTTCCTTCGTAGGTCATGACGCTGAGCGTATCGGTTACAGCCTTTCCGTCAATGATAGTATCGCGCAGTTCAATTACGCGTTTTTTGTTCCCCAGACTGTCATTTTCTGTAACCGTTCTGTTTTTTGCCTGTACCAGTGAGCATAATGTCATGGCGGCGATGAGTGCTAAAATTATCCGTTTCATAATCATATTTTGTTTTATCTTTTATTGTTTCTTTGTGTGTTAGACGTATCATGTTAGTTCGAAAGTTGCAAAGAGACGATATTTTTTTTAGAAAATCAGTATTATCTGAAATTATTTGCCAGATATTTAGGTTTATGCAAGGTAGGGGATATTAAGTATTCCTTTCTTTCCCGATATGAACACAATCCAACTCCTGATCCGCATAAATAATATTAAGTTTCAGAGGTTAAGCCGCCGCATCGCCACTTTTATCCCTTTTCGCTGCGACGGTTAAG
>NZ_MSHA01000010.1:119199-219265 GCF_001940965.1 Bacteroides sp. Phil13
AAAGAATAAACGTTCGGATGGAAAGGGCTAACCGTCGGAAGGGAAAAAGCATAGGAATGCCTAAGAAAGGAATTAGCTGTTGCATTTAGTTCATTTCTTTCCGGTTATGAACAAAATGTGATAATGTGATAAGGTGGTAGCGGGATAACACTCTGTGATATATAGCGCAGCCACTTTATCACCCTACCGCCTTATCACTCTTTTTCCTCCTTTCTTCTCCAATATGAGTCAGCTTTACTTAATGTAATATCGAAATCTTGTACTCATAAGATGTAGGTATTTTGCTCCATATCCGGTTAAAACACCTAAATCCGGTTGCTTCTTATTGTAATTAGTGTTACTTTCGCAAACCTATATTAAAAACGCTTTTGGAGAAGTTACGGAATATACTGAAATGGTTCCTTCCTTTATTATTTATTGCATATTTAGGAGGAATTACGCTGTTTACTCACTCGCATGTGGTAAATGGGGTAATTATTGTGCATTCCCATCCCTTCAAAGGTGAACATAGCCATACGGAAGCACAGGTTGAAACGATATTCTTCCTTTCTTCTTTTGTAGCTTCTTCTCTGCCTGCTATTCTTTTCGCCGCATCGGCTTTCCTTATTTTGTTGCGTGTGCTGAGTGTTCCGGCTGTGGAACATGTCAAGTGCGTGCGGGTTCGTTGCGGCATCAGCTTGCGTGCACCACCTGTAGTTCATTGACAATAGGAGTCCCCCTTCCTTTTTTTATTAAAATCCATAAAAAATAGAACTACATGAAAAAATATATCTTTTTCGTGGTGGGAGTAATGTGTACATTGCTCTCCCACACCGCTTATGCCATTGATTTAAATAAATCCGATGCCAATATCATCGGCCACGTACTGGAGAAAAAAACAGGAGAACACCTTCCCTATATGACAGTAGCCCTGAAAGGGACCACTATCGGAACCATGACTGATGGTACCGGACACTACTTTTTGAAGAACCTTCCGGAAGGTGAGTTTACGCTCTCCGTCAGTGCCGTAGGTTATAAGCCACAAGAACGAAAAGTAACCCTGAAACGAGGCAAGACACTGGAAGAAAACTTCGAACTGGAAGAAGACATGGTAGCCCTGGATGGCGTAGTTGTTACAGCCAATCGTAATGAAACCGCCCGCCGACTAGCACCTACCTTGGTAAAAGTCGTTACCCCGAAACTATTTGATATGACCAATTCGCACACCTTATCGCAGGGGCTCGTATTCCAGCCGGGTGTACGTGTAGAAAATGATTGCCAGAATTGCGGTTACTCTCAGGTGCGTATCAATGGTATGGACGGAAAATATACACAGATATTGATCGATTCCCGCCCTATCTTCTCTGCACTGGCAGGTGTCTACGGCTTGGAACAAATTCCCGCCAACATGATAGAACGTGTGGAAGTGGTGCGTGGAGGTGGCTCGGCCCTATTCGGCTCTTCCGCCATTGCCGGAACGGTGAATATCATTACGAAAGAACCTCTCCGCAACTCCGGTTCGTTTGCCCACTCCATCTCCAATTTCGATGGCTCCAGTTCGTTTGACAATAATACCACGCTCAATCTTTCCCTTGTATCTTCGGATAACAAAATGGGAGCCTACATTTATGGGCAGAACCGCCACCGTTCGGCATGGGATTCCAATGGGGACGGCTTCTCCGAATTGCCCAAATTGAAGAACCAGACAGTAGGCATAAACGCTTATTATAGACTGAATCCCTATTCCAAGCTGAATCTGGAATATCATCACATGGAAGAGTTTCGTCGTGGCGGTAATCGCTTTGATTTGCCGCCTCACATTGCCGAAGATGCCAATCTGAATGGTGCCGGTAAGCCCGGACTGGTGGAACAGATTGAACATTCCATCAATACGGGCGGATTGAAGTTCAGTGCCTTTTCCAAGGACCAGAAACACTCATTCAATGCATACGCCTCTGCCCAGCATATCGTGCGCGATAGTTATTACAGTGCCTATGGGCATACCACAGACTTTACCGGTGTATTGGGTGCTCAGTATATCTATCATTTTGATAAGCTCTTTTTCATGCCTTCCGACTTGACGGGTGGTGTGGAATTTAACCATGATAATCTGGATGACAAGGCAACAGACATGCAAAAATACCGCGATGCTGCCCTGGCGGAAGATCCTACTGCAACAGGCGACCGTCTGCAACAGTTGATTGATAAGTATACGCCCGATCCTTTGAAGCAAATAGTGAACATAGCAAGTGTCTACGTGCAGAATGAATGGAAAAGTGAGCAATGGAGTTTCCTGATAGGCGGACGTTTGGATAAGAACAGTATTATGGATAAAGCCATCTTCAGCCCTCGTGCCAATGTCCGCTACAATCCTACACAAGATATAAATATCCGTTTCAGTTATGCCGAAGGTTTTCGTGCTCCGCAGGCTTTCGACGAAGATCTGCATATTAGCAATGTGGGAGGCGAGTTGATTTCCATCGTTCGTGCCAAGGATCTGAAAGAGGAACGTTCGCGCAGTGTGAATGCTTCGATGGACTGGTATCACTATTTCGGTGACTTTCAGGCAAACCTGTTGGTAGAAGGCTTCTTCACAAAACTCTCTGATCCATTTGTGCTGACAGCACCGATAGAAGATCCGAACGGTAGCGGATATCTGATACAAACCCGTGTCAACGGTTCTGGTGCAAAAGTATATGGCGGTACATTGGAAGGAAAGATTGCTTGGCGTGATAAAATCCAGTTGCAGGCGGGACTGACTGTGCAACGCAGTCTGTACGACTCTCCCGAGGAGTGGAGTGCAGACAAAGAGCACCTGTCTGACAAAGAACGATCTAGCGACCGGTTATTGCGTACCCCCGATGTTTATGGCTATTTTACTGCTACTTTCAATCCCACAAAGGCATTGTCGGTGGCCTTGAACGGTAATTATACCGGGCAAATGTATGTGCCTCACCTGATGTCCGAAGTAGATGGTACGGCAGACTTGTTGGTGAAGAGCCCGGATTTCTTTGAACTGGGTGCTAAAGTCGCTTATGATATAGATTTCTCCGGCATGTGCCTGCAATTCAACGTAGGAGTACAAAATATATTCAACTCTTATCAGAAAGATTTTGATAAAGGAGCCACTCGTGATTCCGGTTACATTTATGGTCCGGGAGCACCTCGTTCCTACTTTGCGGGCGTCAAACTTAGTTTTTAGTACCCGGCGGTTTTGTCTTGTATCGCCTTTTTATGTTCCTTTGAAGAAGATAAGCTACATCTTAACATAACTTTTTTATGCAAGCATGAAAGTTATGCATTCGATTTGCATTACCTTTGCGGACATAAAATAATTTGGCACATGGACTTACCCGTATCTTTTGCAGACCGTACCCGTTCCCTCCTGGGAGATGAAGAATATAACAAACTGGCTGATGCCTTGAATGACGAACAGCCCGTAAGCATCCGACTGAATGACGAAAAACTATCCAGTTCTTCATTCAGTCTTTTTCATGCCTCTTCCGATCGTGTGCCTTGGTCGGCAACAGGTTACTATCTCGACCGTCGATTGACGTTTACCTTCGATCCGTTGTTTCATGCCGGATGTTATTATGTACAGGAAGCATCTTCCATGTTTGTGGAGCAGGCACTAAAGCAATATATCGGCGAAACACCCTCTGTAATGCTTGACCTTTGCGCTGCTCCCGGTGGAAAATCTACTCATGCTCGCAGTGTATTGCCCGAGGGTAGCCTGCTGGTAGCAAACGAAGTGATTCGTAACCGTTCGCAAATTCTGGCGGAGAATCTGACGAAGTGGGGGCATCCTGGTGTCGTGGTGACCAATAATGATCCGGCAGATTTCGCTGGTCTGGAAGATTTCTTCGATGTTATCCTGACCGATGTTCCCTGTTCCGGTGAAGGCATGTTCCGTAAAGATCCTGTTTCCGTCAGCGAGTGGAGTCCGGAGAATGTGGAAATCTGCTGGCAACGTCAACGGCGCATCATCTCCGATATATGGCCCAGTCTGAAACCCGGTGGGTTGCTTATCTATAGCACTTGTACGTATAACACAAAGGAAGATGAAGAAAATATCCGTTGGACGCACGATGAATTCGGTGCAGAGATACTTCCTGTAGATGCTCCGGCAACGTGGAACATTACCGGAAACTTGCTTGTAGGTGAAGATTTTCCTATATATCGTTTCCTGCCTCACCGTACAAAGGGTGAAGGCTTTTTCCTTGCCGTGCTTCGTAAACCGGAAGGAGAGGCAGCACAAATCCGCTACAAATCCACTTCTTCACAAGGAAAGAAAAAAACGGGTAGCTCTAAAGTTAACGCCGGAGCATCTAAGGAACAATTATTGGCTGCACGTGCCTGGCTTCTTTCGGCAGAGGACTATGAAGTTTCTGCAAATGGAATGAATATTACAGCTTTCCCTAAAGAATATATATCCGAATTATCCATTTTCCAACAATCCCTTCGCGTTGTTCAGGCAGGTGTTACTCTTGCCGAAGTGAAAGGAAAAGACTTGATTCCCAATCATGCTCTTGCTATGAGCACTGTACCGGTTTCCGATGCTTTTCCTCGTGAAGAGATCTCTTATGAACAGGCTATTGCTTATTTGCGTAAGGAAGCCATTGTACTTTCCGGTTCTGCTCCACGCGGTTATGTGCTGTTGACGTATAAGAATATTCCTCTGGGCTTTGTGAAGAATATCGGTAACCGGGCTAATAACCTTTACCCGCAGGAGTGGCGCATCCGGAGCGGATACTTGCCGGATGAGATACTGATGCTACTGAAATCTTAATCAGATGTTTGCAAGCAACTGTTCAAAAGAATGATATTCGTGTTGTCCCTCTGTGTGTAATATGAAGTGGTCGGCAGCTAAAACCTGCAAACGCGGCGATTCGTTGGTTTCCGGTGAAGAGACAGGGTGACAAGCGTATCCATGACGATTGAGTGCGTTTGTTGTCCAATGCAGTAATACTTCATCATTGGCTTCTACACTGATACGGTGGTGGCTGTCTACTTTGGGATAATATACCCCGTGCGCATAATCAAACCGGATATCGTTACGGGAGAACAAGCCGTCCATCCGGTGACTCAGAATCATATCTTCTGTTACTCCGCATTGCAGTCCGTTTTCTTTGGAAAGTAACCAAAGTTTATCTGCCAGTACCAATGCCTGTTCTATGTCATGAGTGGAAAGCAGAATTGCTTTCTTTTGTTCTACTGCCAAGCGATGAAGCAACGTCATAATTTCAATACGACTCACTACATCCAGGAAAGCTGTCGGTTCATCCAGCAGAATGAGCGGACACTCTTGTACCAATGCCTTGGCAATCATAACCTTCTGCCGTTCTCCATCCGATAGCTCTGCGGTATAACTGTGGGCTTTATGGCTGATGCTTACAGCTTCCAGAGCTTCTTCAATGATAGAATGATCCGTTTTGTTCAATCTGCCGAAGAACCCCGTATGAGGTTGCCGTCCCAAGGCTACCAACTCATATACAGTCAGTCCGCCTGCCTGTGTCTTGTCTGTTAGTACTACACCGATGGTACGTGAACGTTCTTTCTCGGAATAAGCGGACAACGGCTTTTCTTGTACAAGTAATTCGCCCGACAACGCTGGTTGTGAAGCAGCCAAAGTGCGGAGCAGAGTCGATTTGCCGGTTCCGTTAGCTCCCAGCAGACAAGTCAGTTCTCCGGGGTAGAGCCGGAAGAAGAGATGCTCATGTATCCGTTTTTCTTGCTTTCCCTGGCGGTAGCCGATGCATAAATCGCTTGCGGTGATAACAGCTTTCTCCATCAGTTGAAGTATTGTATTTTACGCTGGTTGACAATGACATAAATGATAACAGGCGCACCCAGTACTGGAGTTACCGCATTGAGAGGAATAATACCTGCTTCGCCCGGAAGAATGCAGATCAGATTGCAGAGCAAAGCAATCACACCGCCCGTCAGCAAAGTAACGGGAAGCAGTGAATTATGATTGGATGTGCCCAGCATCAGGCGGGAGATATGAGGAACGGCCAGACCGATGAAAGCCACAGGTCCGCAGAAAGCAGTGGTGACAGCTGTCAGTAGTCCGGTAGCAATCAGTAGCAGATTTCTTGTGCGACGGATGTTTACTCCTAAGTTTTCAGCATAGCGTGTACCCAGTAGCAGGGCATTCAGAGGTTTGATAAGCAAGATGGAAAGTAACAAACCTGCCAGACAGAAAATAGAGAAATAGGGGAGCTGTTGCAATGAGACCCCTCCAAAGTTTCCCATACCCCATATCATATAAGAATGTACCCCTTCGGCTGTTGCAAAGAAATTGAGCAGTGATATAGCGGAAGAAGTGATATAACCAATCATGATACCTGTAATCAGCAGCATGATATTGCTTTTAATCAGTGTAGAAAAGAAAAGGATAAGTCCCATTACCACCATCGATCCGATGAAGGCACCGAGTATCACGGAGAAGAAACCGGATAAGGTGAATACCCCTGTAGCAATGCTTCCTCCGCCTGCCAGCATCACCAACGCCACGCCAAGACTTGCCCCTGAGTTAATGCCCAGGATGGACGGACCTGCCAGTGGATTGTTGAATGCCGTTTGCAGCATCAGTCCCGAAGCTGCGAGTGCGGCACCACATAGTAATGCCGTGACGGCTTGTGGCAGACGGGACTCCCAGATAATAAAAGTCCAGCTGGCTTTTTCTACTTCATTTCCTGTGAGGGTATTCCACACTGCTCCGGCGGGGATATTGATTGAACCGAACCAGAGATTGGCAGCCATCAATACGAGAATGAGGACTGACAGTGCTATACCATATATATATCCTTTTGCTTTCATTCTGAAATAGACCGCAGATTTTACTCTGCTAATTTATTGTAATATCTCAGTTCATACCCTTCCAACAGTGAAGGATGAAATATCTTAATTAAATCTTTCAATAACCAGTCTGGATGGAAAGGTGTTTCTTCATAAAAAGGAACCCGGTTGGTATTGCATCCGTAGATGTTCCGTTCTTTGAAGGCACGGAAACCTGCATAAGGGGCAAACTCTTTTTCAAGTTCCCCGTATGTTTTATCTACGGGTTGATTGTAGCGTATCAGCCAGAAATCCGTTTGTTGACCTTTCTCAAAGATAACTTCGAAAGGATAGGGGAGTGAGCCGCTATGTGTATCTTCTCTGAAAATATAGTTGGCACCTGCATCAGAGTATAGTTTGGCGATGGTACTGTTACCACCCGGAGTGTACCAGGTAGAGCTTGTTTTCAAATCACACATCACGGAGGGAGCAAAAGAGATAGGCTTTACTAATTCTTGCAAATCCTTATAATTTCTTTCTATCGAAGCAAACATAGCATCTGCTTCTGTTTTCTTACCAAATAATAAACCGTAGAAACGCATCCATTCGGCACGTCCCAATGAAGAGGTTTCCATATAGTCGGCACATTCAATGATGGGTACATTCAGTTTCTCTACACGTCCGTATCCACCACTGTTTTCGAAAGGAGAAAGGAGGATGGCATCGGGATGCAGGTCTATGATTTTCTCAATATTGGGATTCATTCCATCACCTACATCGGCGATGGTTCCGTTTCGACATCCTTCCTCTATTTCCGGTAGTTTGATATACTTCAAGTCGCATACGCCACCAATGCTATTCAAATCACCAAAGTCTTTCAGTAAGCTGCAATGAACGGATGAGTAAATGACGGCTTTACTAAGTGGAGTGCGAACAAGGGTGCCTTGAGGCAGTTCATGGGGCAACGGCTGTTTTTTGTCTACTAATACATAGGTGTGTAGTATCTTTGCTGTATCCCAGGGATTGCGTAGCTGTGCAACGATGTAATCTTCGTAATCTATCAGAGAGAGATTAGCGGAGTAGTGCAGCGGGATGGTGTCTCCTTGTGCAGAGCCGGAAGCAGTGCTGTTCTTTCCGCTACAGGCGGAAAGAAGTAACACTGTCACCCAAAAGGTTAGAAAGAAAGAAATTTGTTTCATGCTGTTATTCAGTTACAAAACGCATATTAGTGGTATAGTATCCGGTTTCCAACTTCTTTTTAAGTACGCCGTCACTACCATAAACATATATGTCGTTGAGAGCAGAGAAGGGTTGATCGATGATAATTACATCTCCTGTAGCCGGGTCGACTACAATATTACCAGGATTGGAGAAATCGCTGTAGTTGGCAAACCGCGTAGTTTGCTTGGTATTCATGTCATATACAGAAATGCTTTTAGGAGCGGCATCTTCGTAATATTCTGCATAAATGAGATAGATCTTGTTGTTTTTTATTGCTATTTTGCTGGCTGGGCATATTTCCGTAACCTGATCTGTTTGCGGGTCGATGCATTGTAATGTCTGAACTGGATTTCCTCTGAAATCTCCACATGAAATGAAATATACTTTTCCGTCTTCTCCGGTTGTACAAACATCATAAGGATTGAGAAGTACTTCTATGTTTTTCGTTTTCTTGAAAGTAGCAATATCGACAACTGCCACGTATTTGCCGGTACCATCATTGTTATAATTTGACAGATTTACATAGAGTTTTCCATTTGCAGAAGTCAATGCTTCCGGATGATCTCCTATTTCTATCTTTCCGGTGATGGAGAGGTTCGTGGTGTCCAAGCGTGATACCGTGCCATCGTATGAGGTGAAATAAACATTTCCTCCGGTAGCTGTCATATATCGTGGTTGGATAGACTTCTCACTTTCGTCTTTTAAGTTCAACGTTTTTATACGAGCGAAATCTTTTCTGTCCACCACTTCAATCTTGGCTGAACTGGAACAAGTGATATATATTTTTGTACCATATATACACAAGTCCTGTGCATCACCGATACCTGCTCCGTTGGCAGCTGCAAACAAATCTGCACTAATTGTCTTCAGATCTCTGTCATACCATTGTATAGTACCATTATTCTCTCCCCAGTTTCCTGTATTAATAACATATGCTCCATTAACAGGTGCTATCGGTCCTTTCGGAATTGTCGGTTCGTCATCATCACTACATGCGGTAAATGCTCCTAATGCTATAACCAGCATGGCGGTTTTATACCAATACTTCTTCATAGTTTTTGTTTTTAGTTTATAATTTATAGTTGATTGTTACTTTGTAATTGCGTCCGGGCATCGGGTAGAAGCGGACTATTTCGTAGTTCTTATCACTTAGGTTCAAGGCATCCAGCTGTATGCGTAGTGACTGCTTCTTCCATTTAAAGGTATGCGAGAGTGATATACTGTGGTCAGTGTAAGATTTAATACGATTTTCCGGAATGTTCTGGGCAATTGAATAGCGTTCCGAAGCGTACATTATGTTATAAGTCAGGTTGACATACGGGTTCTCAAAAGTCAGACTTCCTGAACCTGAATGCTTCGGAGTATATATAATCTGATTCCGCCATATTTTAGAATTACGGTCAGTAATATCTTCCGCTTGCATGAAGTTGTAAGTTCCTGTGAGATATAACTTATAATGTTCTGCTAATTCTTTTTCAATTGCCAGGTTAATATCCGTACCAATGGTTTCGACTTTACCTAAATTCATCATCTTCCAGATAAACATAGTGGGTACTGCCACAATTTTATCTTTCACCCGATTATAATAAGCATCTACTGAAAGGCTTAGATAGTCGATAAATTCCAATGAAGTAGAACTCCACGTTGTACCTACATTGAATTGCCGGGTAACTTCAGGCTTTAAATTATGGTTGCCAATTACCAGATAATACAAATCATTGAATGTCGGTGTACGGAAGATATCTTTGTATGAAGCTCTGAAACGTAGACCAAAATCAAATGGTTTCCACGACAGACTGACAGCGGGGGAAAGGCGTTTACGGTCTGCAGCAGCTTTTCCTGTCCGTACATTCTCTGTAATATAAGTATTCAGCAGGGAAGCGGTAGCAGAAAATCGGTTGCTTTTATAGTGTGTGGCTATTGCTGTTAAATAGGTGAAACGTTCCGGATATTGATTGTTCTGTAAAGTCGTTGACAAATAGTTATAGGCGAAATCCTGTGCTAATGAGAAAGATAACCCTTTCACCGGTTCGTTCCATAGGGTAGCGGATAAGTAAGTCTCAGTCTGGCGGAAACGATAGTCTGTAATACCGGAAGATTCATTATTATAGTCCCGGTTCCAGCTGAAGTTAAATTTTCCACTTGCTTGTAGTTTCCATTTCTCTGAGAATCGGTTCTCATACTTCAATTGACCGAAGTAATTACGGTCATATAGTCTTTCGGCAGCATACGGATTGTCATAAATCACTCCGCCGGGTAACCCTCTTTCCGAATCAAAGAGATAAACTTTGGCTTTCAAATCCTGTTTCTCATTCAGAGTTACAAACAAATTTAATTCTGCCCGATAAGTCTCTATATCACTATTGTTTCGTTTGGAGTCAATCAGTTTATTCCCATTCCACATTTTGAAAGGATAATTTCCGTCTGCCCGTAAATAATCAGCATAGGCAGAAAGACTGAAACGGTTACTTAATTTCTGAGCATAAAATAAAGAAGGATTAGCAAGCCCGTAAGAACCGGTTTTCATATTTGCAAGCAATCGGAAAGGTCTGTCACTGAAATCCGGACGTGCGGTTTCGATACTTAAAGCACCGGCAGAGGCAAACATCTTCGCTGTCTGGTAAATATTATCACTCTGACCAATGCTGAGTGCCAGTTCGGAAACATTGTCTAACGAGAAACGGGAGATATCTACCTGGCCTGACTGACAATCGCTGACAGTCACTCCGTCATAGCTGACTGCTGTATGTTGCGCTCCCAAACTGCGTACAGAAACAGTCTTTAATCCACCAATTCCACCATAATCCTTAACGCTGACTCCCGAGAAATGGCGAACTGCATCGGCCACATCCGATACTCCCAAACGTTCCATATCAGTTTTCTTCATTTGTTGGAGCGGGGCGGTTGCTGAGAGAGCCGGTGGCACACGCCGACCTTTTATCCCCACTTCCGGAATGGCATGTACTTTTCCTGTAATGGAGTCTCCCACCTGTTGTGCTTGCAGGCTGACACAAAGCCAACATGCAAAGCAAGACAAATAAAACCGTAGCCGGGCATACCGACATAGATTATCTCTTATCATAAACAGAATGCTATAAAAACTATATACATCTCATGTCCTTTCCTCGAAGACATGAGGGATGATAGGTTTTGCAGGTCTTCTGACTTACTCCGGATTTGCCGCCTTCCCACCATACGAATATTGGCAGTGGCACAGGTGATTGGCAAATCCTGCAATAGGAGTTCACAGCAGCGGGACTGTTTGGGAGTCACACCCAATTCCCTTTTCATGGAGTATACCGAAAGGCATCCTCCAACAAAACCGGGAACAAAGATAGGAAAGATTTATGTTTAATTTGTAATGTAGTGCAGTATTTTATAAATTTATGCATTTATTCTAACAGAGTAACTTAATAGAAAACTAATACTATAATGCTTATGCTAAAGAAAACTATTGCTGCGCTAAGCCTACTCAGTATCCTTGCAGCTTGTCAGAATGATGAGAACCCTTCTCCGGAACCTAAACCACGTCAAGACATCAAACTCACCCGTACGGAACAAGATTTAATGGACAAAGGTACAGACTTTGCTTTCCGTTTCTTTGATCAGGTGTGCAGTACCGAAAAGGAAAAGCCGAATGTCTTTGTGTCTCCATTGAGTGCATCACTTTGCTTATCAATGATTACTAACGGAGCTTCGGGCAATACGCTTACTGAAATGCAGGACGTATTGGGATTTCCTGCCGCTTCTTTCTCTCTTGATGATCTGAATAATTATAATCAAAAATTAACTTCAGCTTTATTGGATTTAGATAATACCACTCAATTAGGAATCGCCAATTCTATTTGGGTAAAACAAGGTTTTAAAGTTTACGATTCTTTTGTGGATGTGAATAAGAAGATGTATGATGCCCGGGTTCAGGAACTTGATTTTACATCTCCCACAGCGAAAGATGTAATTAACCGGTGGTGTGCTGAGCAGACGAATAATTGTATAAAAGAGGTTATACAGAGAATACCGGAGGATGTGCGTATGTATTTGATTAACGCACTCTACTTCAAAGGTATTTGGAAAAGTCAATTCCAAAAATCGGATACTCGCCAGGAGAATTTTACCAATTCTGATGATACTCAGCGGAAGGTGGACATGATGAATCAGACAAAAAGGTTCAATTATGCCCAGAACTCGGCATTCTCTATCGCAGAATTGCCGTATGGTAACGAAGCTTTTAGTATGGTGCTCCTATTGCCTGCTGAAGATAAAACTTTGGATGAGAGTTTGTCCGAACTGACTTATGAAAACTGGAAAGAGTGGAATCAGGTTTTGTCGAGCAGACAATTGCAGGTTAAACTTCCCCGTTTCAATGTGGAATATAACAAGATACTCATAGGCGATATGATTGCTTTGGGAATGAATGATGCCTTTGATAGCAATAAGGCGGATTTCTCCAAAATGTCGGCAGAGGATTTATATATTGGTGTTCTACAGCAATTTACTTACGTAAATGTAGATGAGGAAGGTACTGAAGCCGCTGCAGTTACCGTGGGAGGAAACTTTGCGACTTCTGTCGATCCATCTTCTCCTATACCTTTCTTTGTGAATCGTCCTTTTGCTTTTATAATAAAGGAAAAGAGTACGGGAGCCATCCTCTTTATGGGAAAAATTACAAAACTGTAATTGACTATGTTATTTATAAAGAAAGCGAAGAATCGACTCCTTCAATTGCCGGAGTTGGTTCTTCGCTTTACTTTTTATAATACTAAGAATATATTTTTATAGTTTACTCTTATATATCTGTGCCATTACCTTCTGATACTGATTTTCCAATTGAAGCAGATTCTGTTTACTTTGATAAATCACAGAGACTTCTACAAAATACTCTATCACGCTGATCTGTCCACCGGTAAGGGCTTGTTTCAGCAATGCAAGATCTTGTTGTGAACTGAATGCTTCCCTATATTCCTGTATGGAGGTTTGCAATGATTGCGCTTCGCTGTATAGTTTTGCTAAGGTGGCTTCGGCCTGGAAAGCTGCATTCTCTTTCTGATAGTCGAGATTCAGAGACTGCGCTTTGGCTATCTTCACCTTATTGCGGTTTTCAAACAGTGGGAAAGAAAAGCCCACTACAACTCCATTGAACGGAGTACCGGACTCAGTATTACGGCGATATCCCAGTTCCAATTTTGGCAACCAGCCTTGCTTGCTTGCAGAAATCTGTTTGCGGGCAGCAGCACTTTCACTGCTCAATGACAGCAAAGTCTGATCGGCTGCCAACACTTCCGAACGTAACTGTTCATAGTTGTTAGGAAGAAGCGGTAACGGATAATCATTGATGGAGCGGAAACTGCTCAGTTCATTGTCTTGCAAAGACTGGTCTCCGTTGAGTGCAAGGAGAGATTTCCAGGCATTATCAAGCGCAGTCTGATTGGCACGGAACTCTGTACGTACATTTAGTAATTCCAAATTGATCTTGTTTGTTTCCAATACATTGGCATCACCTGTTTCCAGACGTTTCTTGTAGTATGCGGAGAGTTCCTCAGCCTGTTTCATGCGTTCATCCAGAATCACTTGCTGATGCTGTAACATGATGATATCGAAACAAAGCTCCTTGGCTTGCAACAACAATTGTTGACGGAAAGCAGTAGCCTGTGCATCAAGTGCACCGGTTTTGAGTCGATTTACTTTTCCGCGTGTAGCATATAAAGTAGGGAAATCAAAGCTTTGGGAAACAACAAGTTCACCTATCGTCTCGCTCTTATCTTCCGACCCCCACAAATGGGCATACGAGAGAGTGGGATCAGGCAAATTGTTTTCCGACTTATTCTCCAATTTCTGTGAAGTGATAAGTTGCGCATTGGCCTGCAACTCCTTATTGTTCGCTTCAATGCGGTGCAGCACTTCGTCTATGTCAACCGATTGGGCACGCATCCCCGCATATAGGAAAAAAGTGATAAAACTAAATATAAGAATTCGTTTCATTATTTGATATTGTTAATAGTTATATGGATGTTAATTCGCCGGTTTCCGGTGCATCATCAGATAAACAATCGGAATGATGAAACCGTTCAGGAACGTGGAAGTTAAAAGACCGCCAAGTATAACTTTTGCCATCGGACTTTGAATTTCATTACCCGGCAAATCACCGCCCAGTGCCAACGGAATAAGTGCAAGAGCAGAAGACAACGCAGTCATTAGAATCGGATTCAAACGGTCCATTGAACCGCGGATAACACTGTCATATACATTCAGTCCTTCTTCCCGTTGCAAGTGGTTGTAGTGACTGATCAACAACATACCGTTTCGGGTAGCAATACCGAACAGTGAAATAAAACCGATAATAGCCGGAATACTCACTTCTCCCGTTGTCATCAACAAAGCAAACACACCGCCAATCAATGCAAGCGGCAGGTTGATAAGAATAATCGCACTTTCCTTCACACTACGGAATTCATGATAAAGTAGTAAGAAGATCACTGCAATACTCATCAGCGATGTGAGTAATAAGGTGCGGCTTGCTGCCTGTTCGCTCTCAAACTGACCGCCGTATTCAAGGTGATATCCTTCCGGTAATTTGATATCCTTGTCCACGCGAGCCTGAATGTCATTCACCACACTGCGCAAATCACGGTCGGCAACATTGGCAGAGATCACAATTTTACGTTTTACGTTCTCGCGGCTGATAGTATTCGGCCCCATTGCAGAACGCACTTCGGCGATGTAGTTCAACGGTATTTTCTTTCCGTCGCTGGTATCTATCATCAAGTTGCGTATCTTCTCCATTTCGTCGCGAAGGTCATCACGTACACGTACAGTGAGGTCAAAACTTTTGCCTTTTTCGTAAACTTGTGATACGGTTTCTCCTGCAAGACAGACATTCACGAACTCAGAGAATTCCGGTAATGAGATTCCAAACTTAGCCAACATTTCTCGCTTGGGCGAAATGATAAGCTGAGGACGTTCTATCTGTTGCTCCACATTCAAGTCGGCAATGCCAGGAATATCCTGGATGGCACTTTTGATTTCATTACCCAAAGTAAACATACGGTTCAGGTCATCACCGAACAGTTTAATAGCAATGTTTGCTTTTGTACCGCTAAGCATAGCATCGATACGATGACTGATAGGTTGGCCGATTTCTATGTTTGCTCCTACGATAGTACCTAACTTCTCACGTACTTCAGCAACCATTTCACTACGTGAACGGTCTTTCAGTTCGAACGGAGCTTCTATTTCGGAAACATTCACTCCAAGTGCATGTTCGTCCAGTTCGGCACGTCCGGTCTTGCGGGCAACGGTTTGTATTTCAGGAATACTGAGTAGCAATTCCTCTGCACGATGTCCCATCTTGTCACTTTCTTCCAGCGAGATACCCGGCAAAGAAGATATGTTGATCGTAAACGAACCTTCGTTGAAAGGTGGCAGGAACGAACGGCCCAATGTGAAGAAACATGCCAAGGCTACTACGAACAAACCAATAGTACTGCCCAATACGATCTTCTTATGTCCCAGTACGAAAGCCAGTGCAGCGCCATACCATTGTTTCATTTTACGTGCTACATACGAGTCACTGCTTTCTTTCTCTTCCTTCTTCTTGTCTTTTCCCAAAAGATAAGAGCAAAGTACCGGTGTAACCGTCAGTGCCACTACCGTAGAAGCAGCCAATGCTACAATGAACGCAATACCCAGAGGAACCAGCATGCGGCCTTCCATACCTGTGAGGAAGAATAAGGGCACGAAACTAACTACGATAATCAGCGTAGAGTTCAGGATAGGCATACGTACTTCTTTCGATGCGTTGAATACCACTTCCAATATGGAAAGTCGTTCTTCCACAGGTTTCAACTTGTTTTCGTGGAGTCGTTTATATACGTTTTCCACGTCCACAATGGCATCATCCACTAACGAACCGATAGCGATGGCAAGACCACCGAGACTCATTGTGTTGATTGTGAATCCCATATAATGCAGCGTCACCAGTGAAGTAATCAATGAAAGTGGTAGTGTAACCAATGAGATCACTGTTGTACGTACATTTGCAAGGAACAGGAATAGTACAATCACCACGAAGATACCTCCTTCGAACAAGGACTTCTGTACGTTTCCGATGGAGCTTTCGATAAAGCGACTTTGTCGGAAAATGTCTGTGCTGACCTTTACATCCGGTGGCAGATTTTTCTGTAAATCTTTCAGGGATGCTTCCAGTTTATCCGTTAATTCCAGCGTGCTGGTGGCCGGCTGCTTGGTTACAGTCAACAATACGGCAGCTTTACCCCGTTCCGATGCTGTACCCAGTTTGGGTAATTTTGCTCCGATGTGTACGTCTGCAATGTCTTCCAACAGAATAGGAGCACTGCCTGAAGTGGTTCCACCACGTACCACGGCACGTGCCAGTTGATCTACCCGATCGGTAGAAAGTACTCCACGCACAATGTATTCGTTACCATATTCATATAGCACGCCACCGTTTGCATTCAGATTCATTTCACGGGTTACGGTCATGATTTCATTCAGCGTAACACCGTAATGCCGCATCCGTTCCGGATCTAATTGTATCTGATATTCCTTTATATCACCACCCAGTACCGCTACCTGTGCCACACCGCCTGTAGAGAGTAAGCGCGGACGGATGGTCCAGTCAGCTATTGTACGCAGGTCAAGCATAGAGGTAGAGTCGGCAGTCAGACCGATAATCAGCATCTCGCCCAGAATGGATGATTGTGGACCCAGTGTCGGTTTTCCTACACCGGTAGGCAGGCTTTCGCTTACAACAGCCAGCTTCTCGCTAACAATTTGCCGGGCCAGATAAATATCCGTATCCCAATCGAATTCTACCCATACTACTGAGAATCCATTGGTAGATGAAGAACGCACGCGGCGCACACCTGTTGCACCGTTCACTGCTGTTTCAACAGGAAATGTGACGAGTTGTTCCACTTCTTCTGCCGCCATACCGTTTGCTTCAGTCATGATGACAACCGTAGGTGCATTGAGATCTGGAAATACGTCCACTTCCGTGTGCATGGCGGTGTAAGTTCCGCCTATCAGTAACAACACCGAGGCCACAAGCACCAGGATGCGGTTATGAAGTGAGAAATGTATAATCTTGTTTAACATGTTGATTAAAGTGTTAGAGTGTTAATGTGATAATGTGATAGGGTGAAGTTGCTTTATCACTCTATAACTTCATCACTTACCACTGTTTTTTAGTGTTCGTGACTGTGTGCCGGTATTGCATTTGTAGCGCTTGCCAGTTTCACCTGATAAGCTCCTTCGGTTACCACGCGGTCTCCTGCTTTTACACCTGAGAGAATCTGTACGCTTTCACCGTTATCGGCTCCAAGAGTCACGAGTTGTTTCTTATATCCTTCTTCATCCAGTTGCAGGTAGACAAAGAAACTGCCTTGTTCTTCAGTCAATGCTGAATGGGGTAGGGATATTACATTTTCTATAGGGGAAGACAATAAGAAGATTTCTACAAAGGAACCGGGGATGATATCACCTTTGTTGTCAAACTCAAAGGTTACAGGTACATAATATCCACCGTCTCCACCCGAGGCTTTGCCATAGGAGAGAAGACGTCCGTCTAAGTCTTTCAATGCGTATACCTTATTATTATAAGGAGTACAGAAGTTAGCAGAACCAATAGTACGAAGATATTGGTAATATTTCTCTGAAACGTCAGCACGCAAGAATAATTTGCGGTTTTGCGTAATGCTGACTAACGGTTGTCCCACCGCTACGTAATCGCCTTCTTTCACTAACAGGCTTTTTACATATCCACTGATGGGGGAAACCACGGCTTGTCCGCTTGCCGAACTGTTTTTGGCTACGGCTTCGTAGCTGATACGTGCATTCTCATACGCTTGTTCAGCCTGAGCGAAATCCTTTTCAGAAACAATCTTATTTCCTACAAGGGATTTCATACGCTCGTATTCTTTCTTGGATACTTCATAAGCGATGCGTGCCCGTTCTACAGGGTCACCATCCGCCATATTTTTAGAAGACAATATAACCAACGGTGTACCTTTGCTGACACTCATGCCCTCGATAACTTTTCCACGGAAAGTTACTACACCTGCCACTGTTGCTACAGCAACGCTTTCGTCTCCTTGTGCTGCCATTACCTGGCCGCTGGTTTTTATAACTTGATGGAAAATTCCTGGTTCTACAACATTGGATTTTACTCCGGCAGCCTGCGCCTTGGCGGGGGGCAGAATGATTTCGTCACTATGTCCGGCTGCTACTACTTCACCGTGGTCATGTCCATCGTGGTTGTGTTCGTCACCTTCGTGATTGTGGTCTTCGCCCTCATGATCATGATCGCAACCTTCGTGCTCATGCTTTTCTGTTTCATGATTGTGACCTTCGTGTCCGTCTCCGGATTTACTATTGCAGGAACCCAATAGGAATAGACCCATGACTCCCATAAAAAGAATTTTTTTCATGATGATATTTTTATGTTCTTACTTTTATCTGTGTGCAAAATTAGAGATAAAAGCCTGCAATAAAGTTGCAGACTTTACGATAAAGTAAGAATACACGGAGGTGCGCGAAGTCCTGTGGCACGTGTAAGATACGTGCCATGAAGTGACTCCTGATATATGCAGTCCTGTCTTTGCCCGCTTTCTTCGGGTAGGACTAATAATCGGAGGAGTGGTTCGGAAAATAATGTAATAACCAGCGGAAAGTCCGGATGTGCCCATCCATTGTCCGAGCTGGGAGTTTGCTGGAAGAAGTGAGTCGTTACACATCCCGTATCGCAACAGCAATGTTCGTTATCCGAGTTGTGTTGTTGTCCGCAACAATCGGGAGCTATATCATTCTTCATGCATATCAACCCGTTGTTGTGGTGGTGATGAGGAATAACCGGCACTACCAGCATGACCATGCTGATGAACATTAGGAAAAATGTTATATACCGTTTCTTCTGCATCTTAATTTTTTAATTGCGGACAAAGATAGAGGTTAACGGCTTAATTACCAAATGTTAGTTATTAAAAAGCCTTGAATAATCCATTTAAACCTTCACTCATACTGGGATGGGTGAATATAAAGCTACGTAAAGCTGAAGATTTCTGTCCGGTCTTTATGGCAAACGCTACCAGATTAATAAGTTCCGGTGCATTCACACAAAAGAGGGAACAGCCCAGAATTTTCTCTGTATCCGTATTTACGATAGCTTTCAACATGCCATCCATATTCTGCAAAGTACGCGCACGCGGAATAGCTGAGGCTGGCAAACGTGATATCTTGATAGGATAACCTCGTTTCACAGCATCTTCCTCTGTCAGACCGATATGTGCCATCGGAGGATCTGTGAAGATGGCGTAAGGCACAGGATTGCGGTCGTCGATAGATCGTTCCTTATTACCGAATAAATGATTCAGGATAATGCGGGAGTCATCGATGGAAAGGTAATCATACATTTCTCCACCTCTTACATCTCCCAAAGCCCAGATATGTGGTACAGTAGTGCGTAATTGTTCATTTACAATTATTGCTCCCTGTGCGTTGACTTGTACTCCGGCTTTTTCCAGATGCAGATCATCTATCATCGGTTTACGGCCTGTTGCAATGAGCAGGGCATCTCCTTCCAGAAAATAAGGTGTATCGTCCGAGGCATCCGTATAGGCAGCTGTGATACCGTCTGCTGTATCATGCAATGACTGCACGCGGGCATTCAGGCGTATCTCTATATTTTTCCTTTTTAAACTTTCCTGCATGTATTCGGCAATCTCCCGGTCTGCTTTCGGCAGAAAACGTTTACCGGCTTCCAGAATAGTGACCTTACTGCCGAATCCGGCATACATGGTTGCGAATTCCAGTCCGATGGCACCACTGCCTATGATTAGTAAATGTTGGGGAAGAACATCTGCATGGAGTAATGTTTCACTGGTATATACATATTTACTATCTCTTAATCCGTCTATATCCGGCAGGATAGGTGTAGAACCGGTATTGATAAATATTTCTTTTCCTTCCAGTTCGAAAGATTTTTCATCCTTTCCGGATGCAAGAGTTACTTTCACCGTATCTTCGCATACAAAAGAAGCGGTTCCGTCATACAATGTGATATTAGGGTTGCCTGTCAGACTCTCGACATTCTTTTCCCGTAGGTACATGACCAACTTATCTTTGCGTTTCAGGGCAAGAGAATATAACTTGGACTGTTTTTCATAATCATTCTGGTAGATACGCTCAGCAAATTCAGCTTCGTGTATCATGGTTTTGGTAGGGATGCATCCTACGTTTATACAAGTCCCACCGTACATTTCAGGGGAACGTTCTATAACCGCCACTTTCCAGTTGCGGTTGGCTAATTCGGCTGCCAGTAATTTTCCACCTTTGCCAAATCCTATTATTATTGCGTCATATCGTTTCATTATTCTCGTAGTTAAAGGTTTATGGAAATAAAACACTATGACGCAAGAAAAGTTGCAGAAGCCTTGTTAAGGAACGTTTACCTTTCCAGTTCGCGGAGCGACTCCATTTTCTTCTTTTCCAGGAATTCGTAGATACCGCTCAGGTGTTCTTTCACTTGTTTATTACCGAATTCATAGACCTTGGTAACCAGCCCGTCTAAGAAGTCACGGTCGTGGCTTACAACAATCAGTGTACCATCAAAATCCAGCAGAGCTTGCTTCAGGATATCTTTAGTTTTCATGTCCAGGTGGTTTGTCGGCTCATCCAGAATCAGCAGGTTCACCGGTTCCAGCAGCAACTTAATCATAGCAAGCCGGGTGCGTTCTCCACCGGAAAGCACTTTCACCTTTTTCATGGATTGTTCAGGGCCGCCAAACATAAAAGCACCCAGCAAGTCGCGTATCTTGTTACGTATTTCTCCTTTTGCCACATCGTCAATCGTCTGGAATACCGTAAGGTTCTCATCCAGCATAGACGCCTGATTCTGTGCAAAATAACCGATCTGTACATTGTGCCCGAGTGTCAGTGTACCATCGTGCTCAATCTCTTTCATGATACACTTCACCAGCGTAGACTTACCCTCACCGTTCTTACCGACAAAAGCTAATTTGTCTCCCCGTTCTACAGTCAGCGTAGCATTCTTGAATACTACATGGTCACCATAGGTTTTGCCCACGTTTTCCATGATTACCGGATAGTTACCTGAGCGTGGTGATGGCGGGAACTTCAGCCGCAATGCCGAAGTATCTTCCTCATCCACTTCCAGGATTTCCAGTTTCTCCAGCATCTTTACGCGGCTTTGCACTTGCAGAGTTTTGGAATAAGTGCCTTTGAAGCGTTCGATGAAGTCTTTGGTTTCGGCTATGAACTTCTGTTGTTCGTCATACGCCTTTTGCTGTTGTTCGCGACGTTCTTTGCGGAGTTCCAGATATTTGGAGTAATTTACTTTATAGTCATAAATCCGTCCCATTGTCACTTCAATAGTACGGGTAGTGATGTTATCCACAAATTTACGGTCGTGGCTGATGACGATGACAGCCTTACCATTATTGATGAGGAAATCTTCCAGCCACTGGATACTTTCAATATCGAGGTGATTGGTAGGCTCATCCAGCAACAACACATCTGGGTTCTGCAGCAGCAACTTGGCAAGTTCGATGCGCATACGCCATCCACCGCTGAAGTCACTGGTCTGACGGTCAAAGTCTTCGCGTGTGAAGCCGAGTCCTAACAAAGCTTTTTCCACATCTTCCTCATAGTTGGTGGAGTCGATGGAGTAAAATTTCTCACTCAGGGCAGAGACTGTTTCGATCAGTTCCATATAACTGTCACTTTCGTAATCGGTGCGAGTTTCCAACTCCTTGTTGAGGCGTTCTATTTCTGCTTCCATCTCATGCAGATGTGAGAAGGCTTGTGCTGTTTCCTGAAATACAGTTCGTCCGTCTTCCGTCATCAGGTGCTGCGGCAGATAAGCGATTACACTGTCTTTGGGTGCTGAAATTTTGCCCCGGGTAGGTTGGCGTACTCCTGCCAGAATTTTCAGTAAGGTACTTTTCCCCGCTCCGTTCTTTCCCATCAGGGCGATGCGGTCTTTTTCATTAATAACGAAGGAGATATCACTGAATAAGGTGGTGCCGCCAAATTCTACGGCCAGTCCGTCTATTGAAATCATACTCTATTTTTAAATTGAGGCGCAAAGATAGTGCAAATTGAGCGTAGAACTTTCATGCTTGCATGAAAAAGTTATGCCGAGATGCAGCTTATCTTCTCTAAAGATAGTACATTTATATTATTTTTTATATCTTTGCCTCATTAAACAAAAATACATTGGTCATGGAAACAGGGAATTTGTCAGAAGATTACCGTCCGCTGATACTGGTAGCGGAAGACGATGATAGCAACTTTAAATTGATAAAAGCTATTATTGGCAAGAAATGCGAGATATTGTGGGCAAAGAACGGTGAAGAGATGGTTGGTCTGTTCAAAGAGAACCGTGGAAAGACAGCTGCTATCCTTATGGATATCAAAATGCCTATCATGAATGGTCTGGAAGCGACAAAGATCATTCGCGAAGAAGAAAAGGAACTTCCTATCATTATGCAGACTGCCTATGCTTTTACGGCTGATCGTGAAAATGCAATGGCTGCCGGTGCTTCGGAAGTATTGGTGAAACCCATTACGTTGAGTGCATTGCGTACTTGCCTGAGCAAGTTCCTGCCGCAATTACAGTGGTAACAGAATTTTCATAGCATAAATTATACTATAATGAGCGCGGGATGACTTCATAATGTAGTTGTCCCGCGCTCGTTATTTTATGCCTTCACCTTGTGCGATAAATATGTTTCAGCCAATATTCAAATTAATCACTATTGTTACTTTGTTATCGTCTACGTGTTTATTTTCCTTGTTCTGTTTCTTCTCTTTCCTGCATCTTTCGTTTCACGAATTCTACCTTCAGGTGCGCCTCTTCCATCTCTTTTTTTATCTGAGTGACGGATGAAAGTATCTGTGCCAGTTCATAAACCCCTGCCAATGCCTGGCGGTCTATCGGAGACATAGTAGTGGAGTAGGAGCGTTCGCCTTGATAGTTCACTTTGATATTCTTGTTCTTGTTCAAGTAAAGGAATCCTATTACATTACCATCTTCTCCCATTTTGAAGTCCGCCTTTTCTATTTTTTCTCCCAAATCGGTGGTTTCATAACTATCCTTGGAAGCAGGTGTCTCAGCAAAACTACCATCAGGGGCGACTACTTTTACACCTACATGGTGAATATTGCTGGGACCGCAATAAATGGAAGTCATGCTCATTTGCCCATTCTCATTCACTTGGAAACGTAGATAGGAACGGTGCAGATTCTTCTCTATAACTTGTGAAGGGTGCAAATAGTTACCTATTTGTTGATATTCGGTATCTTTTTCGAGTGTGAATTTACCCTTCAGGGCATCCAGTTCTCCTTGTTTTTGTTGAAGCAGGCTATCCAGGTAAACAAGTGTTTTTTCTTGCTCCTTCAGTTCCACTTGTTGCATCAATCCAATGCCCTCCCGGCGGGTTTCAAAAGCCTTGGGATATAGTATTTTAATGCTGTCTATCTGCATCTTTGCTTCGCTAAAGTCTCCCCGTTCGAAGGCTGCGCGGGCTGTTTGCAGTTTCTCACCTGCTTTCTTTTCTACATTTTCACAAGATAAGAGCGTGCAGCAGAGGCACGCAAGGAGCGTCACTTTCTTCATAATTACTGTTGTTCTGTTAGTGAGGGCAAAATTAGAAATAATATCCGTATCTTTGCACACTGAAAATAGATAAATAGTATTTTAGTTTTCCGGAGATATCGGAAGTTTAGAACAATCTGATACCCGGGCCGTACCAACTCCGTATCAAGCCCGTACCAACTCCATACCAAGTCCCAGTGTATAGACACGGAGTAACTACGGAGATGGTAGGGTACAGACAGGGAGCAAGGGAGGAGAAGCCGGGAATATAGACCAAAAACAGTGCTACTTTCTCCGATGAAAACTAAATGATTATTTTAAAAAGTATAGTATGATAGAATTGACGGCAGAAGAACTGAAACAGCATTTCAGCGACGATATATTCAAGCGGATATCCGAGACAGCAGATGAATTAGGATTGGAATGTTATGTAGTCGGTGGATATGTGCGCGATATTTTCCTGCAACGCCCTTCTAAGGATATTGATGTTGTAGTGGTAGGTAGTGGTATAGAGATGGCCGAAGCTTTGGGTAAACGCCTGGGACGTGGAGCACACGTAGCACTGTTTAAGAATTTTGGTACCGCACAAGTAAAATACCGTGGTATAGAAGTGGAATTTGTTGGTGCACGCAAGGAGTCTTATCAGCGCGACTCCCGTAAGCCCATCGTTGAAGACGGTACATTGGAAGACGATCAGAATCGGCGGGATTTTACGATCAATGCATTGGCTGTCTGCCTGAATCAGAGCCGGTTCGGAGAATTGGTAGACCCTTTCGGTGGTATAGACGATCTGAAAGAAAAAACAATCCGTACTCCTCTTGACCCGGATATTACATTTAGTGACGACCCGTTGCGCATGATGCGGTGCATCCGTTTTGCCACTCAGTTGAACTTTTATATTGATGATACTACATTTGAGTCTTTGTGCCGTAACTGTGGGCGTATATCCATTATCTCCAAGGAGCGTATTGCCGACGAACTTAATAAGATAATACTTTCTCCGGTTCCCTCTAAAGGGTTTATAGACCTGGATCGTTCCGGTTTGTTGTCCCTTATTTTTCCGGAACTGGCTGCCCTTCAAGGTGTGGAAACACGTAATGGGCGGGCACATAAGGACAATTTCTATCACACATTGGAAGTACTTGATAACATTAGTCGTAAAACGGATAATCTTTGGTTACGGTGGGCTGCACTGCTGCATGATATAGCCAAACCCGCCACAAAACGTTGGGAGCCTCGTGCGGGCTGGACTTTCCATAACCATAATTTTATTGGTGAAAAGATGGTTCCTGAGATTTTCCGGAAGATGAAGCTGCCGATGAATGAGAAGATGAAGTATGTACAGAAGTTGGTGAGTCTGCATATGCGCCCTATTGTGATAGCGGATGATGTGGTAACCGATTCTGCTGTCCGCCGTCTTCTTTTTGAAGCCGGAGATGATATTGATGATTTGATGACATTGTGTGAAGCTGATATCACTTCCAAAAATATGGAGCGTAAGCAGCGATTCCTGAATAACTTCCAGTTAGTACGCCAGAAGTTGAAAGACCTCGAAGAGCGTGACCGAGTCCGCAATTTCCAACCGCCTGTCAGTGGAGAAGAGATTATGGAAACTTTCAATCTGGAACCCTGCCGGGAAGTGGGGGCTTTGAAAAGCGCCATTAAAGATGCCATTCTGGATGGGGTGATTCCCAATGAATACGAAGCAGCGCGTGCTTTTATGATGGAACGGGCGGCAAAAATGGGATTGAAACGTCCTTGATTCTTTGGAGAGTAAAAATAAGATGAGCCCTGCAGTATTTGTGTTGCAGGGCTCATTTCGTTATGTCTGAAACTGATATTTAATTATTCTGCCAATTGGAACTTACGGCTTACCTTCATCAGGTTAATAGTGTAAGTAACAACATTCTGTGCTTCCTGTATCATTGTCAGGTATACCATGCTGACTTTGATACTGCCGGACTGGGTCTGAATGCGTTGTAATTCTTCCCGTTTCAGGTGCGACAGCTGTCCGTTCAGATCATTCGCTTTCCGGAGCTCATTTTCAAAATCCTCATAATCATTGTTCTCCATCTTATGGCGGCAGATCTGTAGTAAGTAAACGATATCTTCCGTTACATCAGAGAATTCACCTTTCTGGATGGTATCCAATGGCTTGAAATTATTGTCGATGTGCTCTAGGCAGGGTTCGCAGAGGCGTCCGATACTGTAAACCAGTTCGCTGGCAAAATCATTGCCCTGGTAATAGTAAAGGCCTTTTTCCAATACAGTATTGTTGTCTAAGCGACACATGGCAAGAGTACCTGTACGTTTCATCTGTTTAATGAGTTGTTTCTCGAATTTTACCGATCCCATGGCACGACGCAGACCGCGCAGGTTTTCATGCAAGAAAGCAGTAACCGTACGTTCGAAGTTCTCTTCTGTGAACTCCAATACCTTAACCAGTTCTTCGCGGGTATGTTTACGCAACAAATCCAGAATTTCTGTATTGTTATTACTTTGCATCAGCTGTTTGAGGGTCTCATTACCCTTTTCTTTAGCTTTGCGTTTCTTGTACATTACCTGGCTGCGGATCAGTGTGAATATCGCCAGGCCGATCAGTGCTATGATAGCAAACGTGCCTCCGAAATGGATAACCATGGCCACAAAGAAACAGATGGTAAATGCCGCACCGGCAGTGATGAACCAGCCACCGATTACACTGAGTACGCCTGTTATACGGAATACGGCAGAGTCACGTCCCCAAGCCCGGTCGGCAAGTGAGGTACCCATGGCAACCATGAACGTTACGTAAGTGGTGGAAAGAGGAAGTTTCAATGAAGTACCTAAAGCAATGAGCAGACCGGCCAGTACCAGATTTACCGAAGCGCGAACCAGGTCGAAAGCTGCACCATCGGCAATGATGGCCTCGTCTTTACGGAAGCGGGTATCGAGCCAGCGTTTCGTGCCTTCGGGCATTACTTTGGATATTCCGTTGGATAATGTCATACTGAAGCGTACCAGTGTACGGGCGATAGGGGTACTTCCGAAGTTTTCTTCTCCTTCATCCTGACGGGCAAGGTCGACGGAAGTTTTGATTACATTATGCGCTTTTTTAGAAGTACAAAGGGCATATACCATGATGACACCTGCTCCAAAGAGGAAATACCACGGTGTCTTGGCCGGGCCGAGGAGTGAAGTCATCAGGAAGCCGTCCGGCGAACTGCCTGCTCCGTTGGTGGTAAAGTCTATGAAAGAGGAATAACCAGCTAAGGGTACACCTATAAAGTTTACGAGGTCATTGCCGGCAAAGGCGAGTGCCAGTGCGAAAGTACCCAGCAGCACCACTACTTTGAATACATTTACTTTGAGCCAGTGCAACACCTGCATGAGTATCGTAAAGAAAATGAAACAGCTACCGATCAGCATTGCCGTGTTATCCTGTATCCACTGTTTGTTGTCAGCAGTCATGAATGAACTGTCTTTCAACCCCTTTATCAGCATAAAGTAGATGATGGATGTAACAGCAATACCTCCGAAGATACCAATGCTGTATTTCATCCTCTTCTTGTAGTTGAAAGTGAATATTACACGTGCCAGCCATTGTACCAGCATACCGAAGAAGAAAGCGATGGCGACGGAGACGAAGATGGCCATAATGACGGATAGGGCTTTGTCTGTATTGATAAGATCGCCGAGCCCCAGTGTGTCGCTGTTGTTTACTTTGATGAGTGCCAGGGCAAATGTACCTCCGAGTAACTCGAATACCATAGACACGGTAGTGGAAGTAGGCATACCCATTGTGTTGAAGACATCCAGCAAGACTACGTCCGTTAGCATCACAGCAAGCAGGATGCACATGATTTCGGCAAAATAAAAGTGCTGTGGCTGATAGATACCGTGCCGTGCAATATCCATCATGCCGTTGGACAATGCTGCGCCGATGAATACGCCTATACCGGCGATAAACAACACGGTTTTGAAAGATGCAGCTTTTGCACCGACTGACGATTGGAGAAAATTGACTGCATCATTACTGACGCCCACGATGAGGTCGAACACCGCGAGGACGAACAGGAAGATGACAATGCATAGATAAATAGTTTCCATAATGATGTATTTTATTTCTGGCTGCAAAGGAACGGAAACCGTGTTGCAGCGAGGTGTCATACATATTACAGAAATGTTACAAAACTATTCAATTCTCTCTTTCAAGTATTCATAAAAGGTATACTGCGAACGTACTTTTTCTTTCAGCGGATGGGCCGATTTCCAGCAGTTATGCAAATTTTCATCCACAAAACAGGCCTTGCGCTTGTCTGAAAGCTGGATGGAGAGCATGTCTATCAGTTCTTGCTTGGCATCGGGGTCCAGTATAGGGGTCACGGCTTCAATGCGGCGGTAAAGATTACGCCGCATCCAGTCCGGTGAACCGAGGAAGAGCTTCGGATTGCCACCATTACCGAAGTACCATATACGGGCATGTTCCAGAAATGTATCCACAATACGTGTTACACGAATGTTACGACTGTATTTCTGTCCCGGTATCAGGCAGCAAATGCCGCGTACGATCAGGTCTATTTCCACACCGGCCTGTGAGGCTTCATACAGACGGTCTATCATGGTGGGGTCCTGCAGCGCATTCATTTTAAGGATGATCCGGCCTTTCTTACCCTTCCTTGCCAGTTTCATTTCATGATCGATGAGGCGGTTTAGTTCCGGTATCAGGTTGAAGCGTGCCACCAGTAACCGGTGGAATACAGGATTCTCTTTTCCCCGTAAGGTGCGGAACAGATTGTGAAGGTCATTGACGATGATGGGATTGCAGGTGAAGAGTCCGCTGTCGGCATACAGTGTGGCGGTCTTTTCATTGAAATTCCCGGTGCTGATATATGCATAGCTGGTCAGTTTCTTATCCTCTTTGTCACGGCGCAGGACGAGGGCAACTTTGGCATGTACTTTTAATTTGGGTATACTATATATAATATTGATACCCGATGCTTTCATCATTTCGGCGGTGGCAAGGTTATTCTCTTCATCGAAGCGGGCTTTCAGTTCCACGAAGACCGTGACTTTCTTTCCATTTTGGGCGGCAGCTATCAGGGTGTTGATAACAGCGGAGTTTTCCGCCACCCGGTATTGGGTTACCATGATTTCGCGTACGGTAGGTTCGTGCACCGCCTCGTACAGGAAGTGAGTGAAGTGCTCGAAAGAGTGGTAAGGGTAATGCAATAACAGATCCTTCTTCTCCACATATTGAAAAATGGACTCCCGTTCGTTGAGGCATGTCAGCTTCATCGGTTGCGGTTTCCGGATGGGATGGATATTCGGATTCGGATTGGGCAGATGTCGTAAGTCTTCCAGATTCAGGTGCTTATCCCCCGGAACCAGTTCACGGCGGTCGATATGGAAAGCATCTATTAGGTAGTCGAGGAAGTCCTGCGGCATGGCACGGTCGTACACAAAACGGCAGACATCTCCTATCTTGCGCTTTTTCACCTTGGTCTTCACCTGTTCTATGATTTCGGAAGTATTGGCGGCATCGTCTATCAGTATATCCGCATCGCGCGAAATCTTGATACAATAACTGCTGTCCACATCATAACCGGGAAAGATCACATCCAGATTGGCCTTGATGATATCTTCGATGAACATCAGGTAATAGTTGTTCCCCACTTTGGGTAGTTCGATGAAACGGGGTACTTTGCTGTAAGGTTGCTTCATCACGAAGTACTGCGTACGTCCGGGAGCACCGGGCGGCAATCCTTTCAGGTGAAGGCGGACGGCCAGATACAGGCGGTTGTCTCGCAGGAAAGAGATAACCTTATCTTTGGAAACAGGTACGGGCTGCAGGAAAGGGAAGATTTCTTCCCGGAAAAAACGTCGTACAAAGTCACGATGAAACGGTTCTACGTTGCGGCTCTGATAAAAGATGATATGGTTTTTCTTCAGGGCAGGAAGTATTTTCTGTTCATAGATGCGGATACGGTCCTCCATCTGGCGGTTTACTTCAAGATTGATTGCGTCTACCAGTTCGATGGTCGATTGTACTGTTTCCTCGTCACTTTGTGCGGCACCGGTAGCTATTGCCTTATGGTCGGCAACGCGTATTTTATAGAATTCTTCCAGGTTGGAAGAATAAATGGATATAAAGTTAATGCGTTCGTATAGTGGAAGAGTATCATCTTCCGCTTCCAGCAGGACACGGTAGTTGAATGACAGCCAACTGATGTCCCGTTTAAAATATTGATATTGGTTTTCCATGGTTTCATCAAGATTTGCCCAAATATAGTTACCTTTGCACAGATAAACAAAAGAAAGATGACAAAAGTTGGTTTATTATCCGATACACACGGCTATTGGGATGAAAAGTATCTGCAATATTTCGAGACGTGTGACGAAATCTGGCATGCCGGTGACATCGGCTCGCTGGAGGTGGCCCGGAAGCTGGAGGCATTCCGTCCTTTCCGTGCCGTGTATGGTAACATCGACGGGCAAGACATCCGTCAGGTCTATCCGCAAATCAACCGTTTCACGGTCGATGGTGCCGAGGTATTGATAAAGCATATTGGCGGTTATCCCGGCAATTATGATCCTTCCATACGGGGCAGTATCCTGGTGCGTCCGCCTAAGCTTTTCATCAGCGGACACTCCCATATACTAAAGGTAAAGTATGACAAAACGCTCGATATGCTGCACATCAATCCCGGTGCTGCAGGTATCTCCGGATTCCATAAAGTACGTACCATGGTGCGCTTTATTGTGGACAACGGAGTGTTCAAGGACCTTGAAGTGATAGAGCTCGCAGGGTGAGAAAGCTCCTAAAAATAATTTAAATTATTTTGTACTGCATTCCGTTTGCATTATCTTTGTAGCCTGAATAGATCACCGAGAGCCGTGGGGCGTTGTCCTCCTTCTTATTTTATTCTATATTTGTATCAACCGAAAAAAGAACTGAAATATGAAAGGAATTATTCTTGCCGGTGGTAGCGCCACCCGTCTTTACCCCTTATCTAAGGCTATTTCCAAGCAGATTATGCCGGTTTATGACAAGCCAATGATTTATTATCCGCTTTCCACGCTTATGTTGGCGGGGATACGCGAAGTGCTGATTATCTCCACTCCACGTGACTTGCCCATGTTTCGCGAATTGCTGGGTACGGGTGAAGAGCTTGGAATGTCCTTTGCTTATAAGATACAAGAGCAGCCTAACGGACTGGCTCAGGCTTTCGTGTTGGGGGCCGAGTTTCTGAACGGTGAGCCGGGATGTCTCATTCTGGGTGATAACATGTTCTACGGACAGGGCTTTTCTGCCATGCTGAAACGTGCTGCCTCCATTGAAAAAGGTGCATGCATCTTCGGTTATTATGTGAAGGACCCTCGTGCTTATGGTGTGGTGGAATTTGATGCCGACGGAAAAGCGATTTCCCTTGAAGAGAAACCTGCACAGCCCAAGAGCAACTATGCAGTGCCCGGTCTGTATTTCTACGACTCTACCGTTACTGCCAAGGCTGCTGCTCTGAAACCTTCCGCCCGTGGCGAATATGAAATTACGGATTTGAATCGTCTGTATCTGGACGAGGGCACGTTGAAAGTCGAAATTTTCGGTCGTGGTTTTGCATGGCTCGATACCGGAAACTGTGACAGCCTGCTGGAAGCAAGCAACTTTGTGGCTACCATACAGAACCGTCAGGGCTTCCGCGTCAGCTGCATCGAAGAGATAGCCTGGCGTAAGGGTTGGATAGATGCCGACCAGCTTTACCGTCTTGGTGAGCAACTTGGCAAAACAGAATATGGCACTTACCTAATGGAACTTGCCAATTCCCACCGCTAATAACTTTTAATATTCAATTTTTAATTTATAATTTAAATGAAGACTTATCTTGTAACCGGTGCTGCCGGATTTATCGGCGCGAACTATATCAAGTATATCCTGGCAAAGCATGATGACGTGCAGCTTGTGATACTTGATGCTTTAACCTATGCCGGAAACCTTGGAACCATCGCTAAAGACATTGATGACGAACGCTGTTTCTTTGTAAAAGGTGACATCTGCGACCGGATACTTGCCGACGAACTGTTTGCCAAATTTAAATTCGACTATGTGGTGAACTTTGCTGCCGAGAGTCACGTAGACCGTAGCATTGAGAATCCGCAGCTCTTCCTCGTTACTAATATTCTGGGTACGCAGAACCTGCTGGATGCAGCTCGCCGTGCCTGGGTGACGGGTAAGGATGAGAATGGCTATCCTACCTGGCGCAAGGGTGTGCGTTACCATCAGGTGTCTACGGACGAGGTGTACGGTTCGTTGGGTGCCGACGGCTACTTCACGGAGCAAACTCCGCTTTGTCCGCATAGCCCATACAGTGCTTCCAAGACCAGCGCCGACATGGTGGTTATGGCTTACCATGATACCTATAAAATGCCGGTGACCATTACCCGTTGTTCCAATAACTACGGTCCGTATCACTTCCCCGAAAAGTTGATCCCGCTTATCATCAAGAATATTCTGGAAGGAAAGAAACTTCCTGTCTACGGTGACGGCAGCAATGTGCGCGACTGGCTCTATGTAGAAGACCATTGCAAAGCTATCGACTTGGTGGTTCGCGAAGGTGTGGAAGGTGAAGTGTACAACGTAGGTGGCCATAACGAAAAGACCAACCTTGAAATTGTGAAGCTGACCATTGCCACCATCCACCGCCTGATGACGGAGAAACCCGAATATCGCGAAGTCCTGAAGAAGAAGACGAAAGGCGAAGATGGCCAGATTGACATCAGCTGGATTAATGAAGACCTGATTACTTTCGTGAAGGACCGTCTCGGTCATGACCAGCGCTATGCCATCGACCCGGCAAAGATTACCGCTGCTCTGGGCTGGTATCCCGAAACGAAGTTTGAAGACGGTATCGTGAAGACCATCGAGTGGTATCTGAATAACCAGGCGTGGGTGGAAGAAGTAACCAGCGGCGACTACCAGCACTATTACGAGAAGATGTACGGTAAAAGATGATAATTTCATCTCATGAGACGATCTTAAATAGTCTCATGAGATGATTTTTTTTATCCCGTGAGACGGAATTTTTCGCCTCACGGGATGATTTTTTTTGTCTCATGGGATGAATCCGGATGCCTGCTACGTTTATGCAGCCAGTGCTACGGCCAGCAGTATGCCTAGGAATAGCATATTGCGTGAAGTCTCTCCCAAGATACGGTTCAGCCCTTTACCACTGCGAATTTTTACCATCTTGCGCCATGTCAGGGCGTGCATGCAGAGGTAGACGCAGGGAGCCCAGATAAACTCGATCAGCGTCAGTCGGCCGGTATTTACAAACCAGAGGCAGAACAGCGTGGCGGCAATACCCAGCCCTAAATACATATTTTCACCGAACTTCCGGCCATAGCGCACTACCAGTGTACACTTGCCACTCACGGCATCTTGCTCGCGGTCGCGGTAGTTGTTCACCATCAGCAGGGTGTCTATGGCCAGACCGCTGACGAGCGACAGTACCAACACGTCCATATTCAGCGTGTAGGCCTGTACGTAGTAGGTGCCGCAGACGGGCACGAAGCCGAAGAAGACCAGCACCAGCACATCGCCCCAGCCCAGATAGGAGAGCAGCGTGGTGTAGAGAAAGGCAAACAGGATACATACTACTCCCAGCACCACCAGTTCCCAGCCTCCGTGGGGCAGTTGTCCCCAGACGGTGAAGAGCAGTACCAGTCCTGCCAGGCACGACAGCAGCAATGCGCAGCCGATGCCAAGTTTCATGGCTCCCGGAGTAATCCAGCCTTCGGCGCAAGCACGTGGCGGACCCAGACGATCTTTACGGTCGGTGCCTTTCTGAAAGTCGAAAAGGTCATTGATGAAATTTGCGGCAATTTGCATGCCGCAGGCGAAGAGGGCGCACAGCAGGGCGGGCAGGGGCTTGAACTCCCCATCGCTGAAAGCCAGGGCACTACCCAGCAGTACGGGGATGATGGCTCCCGTCAAGGTCTTGGGACGGGCGGCGAGAAACCAGGCATAAGGTGAATTCAGTTTAATCTCTTTCATATTCCGTTTTTAGTTTAGGGTGAATGCTTGTTTACCGATTCTTGCAACAAAGATACTGAAAATGCCTATCTTTGTGTCTGTGTAATGAAGAAAATACTGCTTGTATATGATGAAGAAATTCCTCTATGTGATTCTTGGAGTACTGTTTCTCTCTTCTTGTAGATCGAACCTGTACGTACTTCCTTCTCTGCCGCCGGAGACTTCGGTAGCGGACAGTATCCGACTCGTCGATACAGAAATAACCTCTTTAAAGGCAGGTTCCGGCTACCGGGGCATCAGCCGGGTACGGACGTACAAGTTCAGTCACCCCGATGTGCCTGCTGCTTTCGACGGTTTTCGCATTGCCTTTATTTCTGATTTGCACTACAAAAGTCTTTTCAAGGAGAAAGGTCTGGAGAACCTGGTCCGCTTGCTCAATGACCAGCGGGCAGACGTGCTGCTGGTGGGTGGCGACTTGCATGAGGGATGTGAGTATGTGGCACCTGTCGTCTCCGCCTTGGCGGCGGTGAAAGTGCCGATGGGCACCTACGTGGTGCTGGGCAACAACGATTATGAGGCCTGTTATGCCGACATTGTGCGCCAATTGGAGGCACACAACATTCATTTGCTGGAGCACCGCGTGGATACACTGAAGCGGGACGGGGCGGAGATTCTGATAGCCGGCGTGCGCAATCCTTTTGATCTGCAGAAGAATGGTGTATCTCCTACGCTCGCCCTTTCACCTGATGATTTCGTGATTCTGCTGATGCATACGCCCGACTATGCCGAGGATGTTGCCATAACGAATACCGACCTTGTCCTCGCCGGACATACACACGGTGGGCAGGTGACGCTGTTCGGGCTTTATGCTCCCATTCTTCCTTCGCACTACGGACAGCGGTTTCGTGGCGGATTGAAGCGCAATTCCCAAGGAATACCGATGATCATTACCAATGGTCTGGGGACTTCCAATAAGAATATCCGCATGTTTGCCCCCAGCGAGGTGGTGGTGATAGAACTGAACGTTCATCACTAATCATATCCTCTTTGAATGAGAACAGAAATTATTCTTCGGGCATCAGTACTACTCCCAGCTTCTTCTTGCCATCCATCTTTACTGTTACAGGTTGTTCGAAATGAACGTGCCGCAGGTATTTTGTCTCGTGTACGGCAGGTTGGGCATTCAGGAATTCTTGGTTGTATACACCGTCGTTCATAAATGCATTGATGGTGAAATACCCTACGCCGAAAGATGTCAGGTTCTGGAAGAAATGGGTTCCCTGACTGGGGTCTACACGGTAATTCGTCAGTCCGGCTTCCACAATGACGCGGGCGGCGCTGATGTGTGGCCACTTCACGGGGATGCCGAGCCAAGTGTCACTACTTCCCCAGCGTCCGGGACCGACGAGGACATAGTTTCGCCCTTCGTCCAGGAATTGCTGGTTCAGCTTCTCTATCTCCCAGGCAATTTCCTGATTGTGCGATGCGCTATAGTCATCCGTCTTCACGTAGACGACGTCATAGATATCGTTCATAATGCCATGACCCAGCGAGTTGTTGGAGCGGAGCAAGGTTTTCTCATCCGGTATGGCGGTGAGGTCTTCATCCAGCATTTCTTTGGTGTCTACGATAGGACGTATCTGCAGCAGGTAGAAAGTACCCGATTTATCCTGTTCGCGGCTCATGGTGGCGGCAAACTCTATCTCGACGGGGCGGCGCATTTCCTGCTCACCGTACTTCAATACCAGTTGTAGGATACGTGCCAACGGGAAAACATCATGTTGCAGGATGTTGGCGAAAGTGATTACCTTGCGCCCACCGGGATAAAGACCATCGCGGATAATCTGGTCATAAGGGTCGTAGGTGGAGGCTATGTAATTCAGTGCTCCATCCTTTTCCGCCTCTTTCACGTGCAGTTTCAGCAGGTTGAAGCCATCGTCCATAGAGAAATCGTGTCCGGCATTGCGCAGGTCGAGGGCATAGAAGCGGGTTTGCGTCTCTTTCAGGGCTATCTCCATTTCGCTGGTTTGCAGAATCTGATGCGGATGATAGGGAGAGAAGCGAAGCGTCATGCCACCATCTACGATGTACTTGCCAAGACCGAGGGCGAGGTTTACTGTACCTTCTTCGGCCTTTTCATCACCGATGGGGTAATAGTTGAGCGAACGTGCCACGCCGGACATACTGGGGTAATAACGGTCGCCATATTGGTTGCCGACTACCTCTTGCAGGATGACAGCCATCTTCTCCTGATCGATGACATTACTTGTGGCCTGCATATACGCCTTGCTGTCGCGGAAATAGACCGAAGCATATACGCCTTTGATGGCGTCGGACAGCATACGGAGCATTTCGTATTTATCATCCAGATAAGGAATCATATAAGTATTATAGATTCCGGCGAAGGGCTGATAGTGCGAATCCTCCAGCAAGGAAGACGAGCGGATGGCAAGCGGTGACTTCACTACATCGAAGAAGGTGAAAAAGTCTTCCACTAACCGGTCGGGTAGTTTGGCTTTCAGGAAGTAGCGCAGGATTAAGTCGTCATCAGCATCGGAGAGGGCTACCTGATACAGGTTGTTTGTCTCCATGAACTCGTCGAAGACATCGGTACAGAGTACCACTGTCTTAGGGATGGCAACGCGGGCATTATCGAACTCTTCAAATTCGGGATGATGCTTCACCATGTTGTCAATAAAAGCCAATCCACGACCTTTGCCTCCCAATGAACCATCGCCGATACGGGCAAAGTTGGAGTAACGGTCGAAGCGGTCACGCTTGAACACAGCTACCACACCTTGGTTCTTCATCTTACGGTATTTTACGATGGCTTCGAAGATGATCTTGCGGTGAGCATCCACGTCCTGCAGGCTGTTCCAAGTGATAGGTTTCAGGAACTCTGCCACCGGGAACATGGCGCGTGAATAGAGCCAACGACTGACGTGGTTGCGGCTGATATGATAGAGGAACGACTCCGCAGGTACTGCAAAGAGGATATTCTGCAATTCTTTCAGATTCTTTACGCGGGCTATCTCTTCCAGCGTATCAGGATTGCGGAAAATGAAATCGCCGAAACCGAAGTTGTCCGATACGATGCGGCGCAGATCCACATCCATCTTCTTGGAGTTCTTGTCGATGAAAGCGGCACCGTATTTGGATGCATACAGTGCATTTTCCGATTCGGACGACTGGATGATGAGCGGCACGAACGGATCTTCCTTACGGATGGCTGCGCACAGCTTGATACCTGCTAATCCGTCCTTTTCGCCACGTTCCACGCGTGGAAAGCGGACATCGGTAATCACTCCTAATATATTATTCTTGTATTTTTCGTAGATACCGATGGCTTCTTCGTATGTACGCGCCAGCACGATCTTTGGACGTCCACGCATACGCAGTGTCCGCTGGTGGGCATTCAATGCTTCGGTACTGAATTCCTGGCTTTGTTTCAGCACGAATTTATAAAGATTGGGCAAGATGGACGAGTAGAACCGGATACCGTCTTCCACTACCAGAATCACTTGTACACCGACTTCGTTTACATCGTGTTCCAGGTTCATCTTGTCCTCTATCAGTTTGATGATAGACACCAGCAAGTCGGTATTTCCCAACCAACAGAAGATATATTCGAAGGGGCTCAGGTCTTCATTGGCAATACGCTTGGTGATGCCGTGACTGAAAGGAGTCAGTATCACCATGGGGATATGTTCGTACAAGCCCTTGATGTGGCGTGCTACATCGAAACTGTCATTATCTCCCGTACCCGGCATGCAGATGATGAGATCGAACGGTACGGTGGAAAGTTGTGCCAACGCTTCTTCGCAGGTGGATACTTGGGTAAACCGTGGAGGATAACGCAGGGAGAGCGATGTGTATTCATTAAATATTTTTTCATCTATACGCCCGTCGTCTTCCAGCATAAAAGCATCATAGGGGTTGGCTATCAGAAGGATATTGAAAATGCGGCGCGTCATCAGGTTGGCGAACTGCGTATCTTTAAAATAAAGCTGGTTTAATTTAAGCTTGCTGAGCATGGCTTATCACGAATTATTGGTTTGAAAGGCAAAAATCGTGCTTTTTCCTGTGAAATGCAAGGGAAACAGAGGGATTCTTTTGATAGAAAACAAACCTATTTGGATAGTTTATCAACCAATCTTAATATATTTGTCTGTATTATTGCAATTGCTAAAAGTGAGTATTATGAAAGACATCTTTATTATGATAAAGCGTACATTTATTTTGTTGCTATTTATTTCGTTATATACCAGCTTGTTTGCAGGTTCTTTCCGACACTTGAATGTAAGGGAAGGTTTGAGCAGCAGACAGGTTTATCAGATATGTAAGGATTCAACGGGATTTATCTGGGCTTATACCCATATGGGAGTGGACCGTTATGACGGGAACGAGATAAGGCACTATAAGCTAAATGAGACGATAGACTCCAAGGATCATATATTGTCGTTCACGGTGATGGAGATAGATAAGGAGGGAAATCTCTGGATTGCCCTGCGGAATGGCAGAATATACAGGTATGACAAATTGAAGGATTGCTTTGAACTACAGGTGGATTTGTCGCAGTCCATATCCTTTCCGGTCTTGAATGGTATAGAGTTTGAAGAGAATGGGGGATTGTGGCTATCTACATCCACAGGAGTGTATTATTGGAACAGAACCGATAAAGTTTTGTCTCCGGCAGGCCTGATCGGCGAATGGACCAATTGCATTATTAAATCAGCGGAGAACACCTTTTTCGTAGGAACCAATACGGAAGTCTATAAAATGGAGAAATCGAGAACGACCTGCCAATTATCGAAAGAGAAGGTGGATATTCCTGTGGAGGCTCGTATAGAGGCTTTATTCCTCTACGGTACTAAATTATATGTGGGAACCTTTTCTAACAGTGCTTTTGTTATTGATTTGGTTACGAAACAGGTAAAATCTCTCAATTCCTTTATTCCGGGTATACCTGTCCGGGTTTTTGCCCATGATGGAGACCACTCTATTTTGATAGGAGCAGACGGTGCGGGTGTCTTTAGGATTGATGCTGCTAATGAAACATTGACGGAGCATTATATAACGGATGAAGATGATGAAAGAAGTCTGACTGGTAATACCGTTTCGGACATCTGCGTAGATGAATATGGAGGTATCTGGGTAAGCACCTGTACGAATGGTATCAGCTATCTGGATCCTAATGTACCCGATGTACGTTGGATCAAGCACGAACGGAATAATCCTTCTTCATTGGCATCCGATCATGTAAATGTAATGCTACAAGACTCAGAAGGTGATTATTGGTATGGTACCAATGACGGAATCAGTGTGTACCGGGTGAAATCAAAGCAATGGATGCACTTTCTGAATGGGAAAGGTTTTGCTTATTCGTCTGTAGTGTTGGCTCTCTGTGAAGATAATGAGGGAAATGTATGGGCAGGTGGTTATGGAATCGGATTATATCGTATTCAAAAAAAATCAGGTGAAGTCCGGAAAATGCCGAGACAGAATAAACAGGCTGATAGTGGCATCTCTACCGACTATATTTATGCTATTTACTCAGAGGGTGATTATATCTGGTTCGGAGGTATTGAAGGTCATTTCACGCGGTATAACAGGCGTACCGATGTTTATACCTATTATCCGATTGATTGTGTAGGGGATATAAAGTATGGTGACAAGAATACATTGCTGATAGCTGGCTGTGACGGTTTGGGTTTCTTCGACAAATCTACGGGGGAAATTAAGTGGCAGCAGAAGTTTGGTGATATTACTTTGCATTATCCTGTCCGTTGCCTGCTGCGTTCATCCTCCGGTGACATCTGGTTGCTTACAGACGGAGAAGGGTTGATTCGTTTTAATCCGGAGAATGACCGTTCCCGTATTTATACAACTGCGGATGGGCTTGTCTCCAACTCTATTAATAGTGTGGCCGAAGATAGTAACGGACATATTTGGTTCAGTACGGAGAAGGAGTTATATTGTCTGGATCTGGTTGAAGATATGGTTATCAATGGCAATGATCTTTTAAATATCGGCTGGGGATATTATAATTCGAATGCTTCCTTGAAGACAAAAGACGGACATCTGGCATTTGGTACAGCGGAAGGAGCTCTTTTCTTTACACCCTCTTTTGACTTTTCTAAAAGTGCACCGGTCGAATTGATATTCACAGACTTTAAATTACCTTATGAGTCGGTAAAAGCAGGAGCAGCCGGTTCGCCATTAACGGCGGGTATCAATGATACCAAGTCTCTGAAACTGAAATACAATCAGAATTCTTTCTCTATCTCTTTTTCGGCTATCAATTTTGTTTCTCCACATAAAATCAGGTATGAATACAGGCTGAAAGGCCATGAGCGGCAGTGGCATCACAGGGATGTGGCTCAAAGTGTGGGCTATATGGATCTTCCTCCCGGAAAATATACTTTTGAATTGCGTGCATTCGATAAATATACCCAGCAACAGGTTGGCGAACGTTCGGTAGAAATATCTATCGATCATCCGCTTTGGGCATCCTGGTGGGCCATAGCGATCTATCTGATTTTGCTTGTGATATTAGGTTATTTTTTCTTCCAGTTCAGACGGCAAAGGGTGCGGGAGAATAAAATCAGGGAACGGATTCATTCGTTTATAGGAATTGCCCATGATATACGCACTCCGGTAACGTTGATAAAAGCTCCGCTGAGTGAACTTGAAGAACGGGGTGACTTGTCTGAGGAGAGTAAGAAGAAATTGGCAATTGCAGTGAAGAATGCAGAGAAGCTTTTTTCGATGATTACTCAGTTGCTGGAATTGCAAAAGGTGGAGGCACACCCGGAACATCTTGAAGTGGCATTATATAATGTAAAGGCGTACATGGAAGATAAGTTGTCTGCTTTCCGTATGGCTGCAGTCCAAAAGGAGATAGAACTTTATCTGGAGGTAGAACCGGAGATGTCTGAGGTATGGCTGGACAAGAGCAAGATGGATCATATAATGGATAATCTGCTTTCTAATGCTTTGAAGTATACAGAGAAAGGTTCCATAGGTATTGTAGTGAGACAGACTAAAAACAAATGGATTGTTGAAGTAAGGGATGCAGGAGTCGGTATTCCTGCAGAAGAACAGAAGAATATCTTTAATGAGTATTATCGTGCCAAGAATGTGGTAGACTCTCAGGAACAGGGCATCGGCATTGGTCTGATGATTACTTCCCGCATTATCAAGCAACATCATGGTAAGATAGAATTCAGTAGTATAGAGAATAAAGGGACTACGTTCACTGTTACATTTCCCAAGAAACTGCGATCGGGTATGGTGGTTGTGGCGAAGGAGGATTTACCGGAAGTAACGTCTCCCGATGTTTCATCTCAGGAGGAGGATGACCAGACGGATAAAAATATTCTGTTGCTGGCCGAGGATGATAAAGATATGCGTGAGTATCTGACGGACAGTTTGTCTTCCGAATATAAGGTAATCAGTGTACCCGATGGAGGAAAGGCATTGGATATGGCGAGGGAAATCAATCCGGATATTATTATTTCAGATATCATAATGCCTGTAATCCAAGGGGATGAGTTGTGTCGGATCTTGAAATCTTCTGTTGAGACCAGTCATATTCCTGTCATTCTGTTGACCGCCCTTTGTGAGAGGGAGAATATCATATTAGGATTGGAATCCGGGGCGAATGATTATATCATTAAACCCTTTGACTTGTCCGTATTGAAAGTAAGGCTTCGTAATATACTCCAGAATAGGCAGCATCTCAGGGATACTGTGCTCTCCTCGGATATACCTGTCAACGAAATAGATTACAGCAGCCAATTGGATAAAGAGTTTCTGGATAGTGCCATGGCAGCCATCGATGAGAATATGACTAATCCGGAATTCTCAATTAATGACTTCTGCCGTGCGTTAGGCATGAGTCGTACATCTGTTTATAATAAGATAAAAACTTTGACAGGGCAAGGGCCGAATGATTTTATCCGTATTGTCCGGTTGAATAAGTCGAAAGAGCTTTTGCTTTCGCAGAAATACTCAGTCGGAGAAGTGGCATGCATGGTTGGTTTTTCAGACCCTAAATATTTCAGTACGTGCTTTAAAAAGCAGTTTGGCACAAGTCCCAGTAAATTTTAGAGTATAAAAACTGTATTTAAACCTAAGTGGATAAGTAGCGAACCTTTTTTGTTAAAGAATCAACTTTCGTTTCCTTGATTGTGCGTAATATTGTGGTCAATAGTAACCTTCTAAAAATGCAGATAAAAAATGGAAACGTATTTAGGCCTGGATTTGGGCGGAACTAAATTATTGATTGGCGAAATTGATAGTCGCGGCAATATCTTGAGGTATAAAAAATATGACTCCGGATATTTTAACCAACAAGCAGCGTTGGATATTATCAAACTATCACTGGATGATTATATCAAAACCGTAGGATGGTATGATAAGAAACCTTTGGCCATGGGAGTGGGATTGATTGGACGGGTAGATCCTAATCAGGGTATCTGGTTGCAAATAGATCCCAGCAGGACGCAACCTATTGCTTTGGCTAAGGAATTAGCGGATATTTATGGCATTCCCTGCCATATAGACAATGATGTGAAAAGTGCCACACGTGCCGAACGTGTGTGGGGCTTCGGGCAAATTTCCAAAAACTTCATCTATTTGAATATAGGAACGGGTATTGCAGTCGGCACGGTTGTGAACGGCAGGCAGATACGTGGTAGCCATTTTAATGCCGGTGAAGTGGGACATGTGCGGGTAGGAGTCAATGTAGGAATCAAATGTACTTGTGGAAGGGTGGATTGTGTGGAGGCTATAGCTTCCGGTATTGGTTTCGACCGTTGTGCAAGAATACTTCAGAAAGATTATACCACGGATTTACACATTCCTGCCGACAAAGGGGAACGGATACCTGTCAGTGAGATTTTTGCATTGAGTCGTAAAGGTGATCCTTTATGTGTGAAACTGGTGGAGAATGCTTCCGAAGCATTAGCGAATCTTGTAATGAACTTGGTGCGGGTGACAGATCCGGAGACAATCGTCTTAGGTGGTGGTGTAGTGGCAGACGGATATATTCATGCGAAGATAATGGAATTGTTGAATCCGACCACTATGCGTTTTGTAAGCAATGGTGTTGTTATCACAAAGTTGAATCCGGAATTCATAGGTTTACTGGGTGCAGGTGCTGTGGCCATGAATATGTAAATAGTGATTAGTGATAAGAAAGTGGAGTCATGAAAATAACTATAGCAAAGAGCGAAAAAGAATTTGATTGCATCGCTGCATGGCAGATTATAGGTGAAATTCTAAATAAACCGGAAGCTGTTATCGGGCTTTCGACAGGACGTACGACCGGAAATCTGCACCGGATGGTTGGAGAAATATATTCCTGTTATCCTTTCAATACCTCTGCGGTCACGTTTTTCGGATTGGATGAAGTGGTGAACGTGCCGCGTGAATATGCCGGGGCATGTTATACGATGCTGAAAACGGAAATTATAGATGCATTGGGCATAAAAGATGAAAATTTCCTGATGTTGCCAACAGTTTCAGATGATTTTGGAAAAGCTTGCAGGGCATTTCAAGAAGAAATTGCCAAGCGTGGAGGTATTGACTTACTGATTCTGGGTTTGGGAGAGAACGGACATTTAGGTTTCAATCAACCTCACTCCCCTTTGGGAGGAGATGCGTGGGTTACTAAGATGAATCCGGAATTGGAAGAACGCATTCGTAGAGAAACCCACACCCCGCCGGAGAAGGAACTGGGAGGGGTAACTCTGGGGATAAAAAATATCATGCAGACACGCCGGATTGTACTGGTGGCCAAAGGCAGTAACAAAGCTGAGACCGTGAAACAAATGCTGGAAGGACCTGTCACGTCTGATGTTCCAGCCTCTGTCCTTCAGTTACATCCGGATTGTGAGTTTCTGCTGGATGTTGCTTCTGCAGCTAAGTTATCTGAAAAATAATCATTTGCTAATACTACATGATGACACACCAAGAAAAACAAATCAATTACATGGGACCGTTTCTTACAATGGTCTTCCTGTTCCTTATTGTAGGCTTCCTGACAACTGCCAATACTCAGTTTCAGGGGCCGTTGAAGGAAACTTTTCTTATGAAAGTAGGTAATCTGAAGAATACATTTGCAACTCTGATTACTTTCTCGTGGTTCCTTGCTTACCCTATTTGTGGGAGTATAGGTTCATCCTGGATTAGCAAGTATGGCTATAAAGGAACCTTGATCCGTGGACTTTGGGTGATGATTATCGGTCTGGGACTCTTTTTTGCTTCATCTTATTTTACCGTTCAATTTCCTGATGTTAATATCAGAATGGGAGAGAGTATTATTCCCATAGGATTCTTTATATTTCTATTAGGATCATTTGTTGTGGGTGCTTCGGCCACGATTTTGCAGGTCGTTATTAATCCTTATCTTACCGCTTGCCGTGTGAAAGGGACACAAGCCATTCAACGTTTGGCTATTGGGGGGACAGCAAACTCTGTGGGTACTACGATTGCCCCTTATTTCGTGACCGGTGTTGTGTTTGGTGGCTTGGCTATGGAAGATATTCAAATCAGCCAGTTGATGATGCCTTTCTTTGCATTGATGGTAACTATAGCTGTGGTTGTTTTCTTATTGATGAGGCTATCTTTGCCGGATATACAGGGTACACGGGTAGAGAAAGGGGAGAAGTTGGAGAAAAGTGTATGGTCATTCCGTCACTTGACATTGGGAGTTTGCGCTATCTTTTGTTATGTGGGTGTCGAGGTCTGCATTGGTGCGAATATCAATTTATATGCCATTGAACGGAATTGTCCTTCACCTGCCTTATTGGCCACACTCTATTGGGGTGGTATGCTGATCGGACGACTGGTAGGAAGTTCGTTGAGCAGAGTTTCCCCTCGTGTGCAACTGACCGTAACTACCATATCGGCAGGTGTGTTGGCTTTGCTGGCTATCATCTTTAATAATCCTTGGTTACTGACAGCAGTCGGACTTTTCCATTCCATCATGTGGGGGGCTATCTTCACATTGTCCGTGGCTCATTTGGGTAAATATACTTCGGTAGCTTCCGGGGTATTCATGATAGGGGTAGTGGGAGGTGCCATCCTGCCTTTGTTGCAAGGTGTCTTCGCTGACTTGCTGGAAAGTTGGAGATGGTCTTGGTTTATTGTAATTTTGGGAGAAGTATTTATGCTGTATTATGCATTGATAGGTTCTCGTGTTTGTCAAACAGCTGATTAATTATTATAATAATATTATGAAAAGAATGAAATTAATGATTCTGACTGCATTGGCGGTATTGTTGTCGTGCAGTAGTAAAGCAGGAGAGTTGCGTATGGCTTCTTCGGATACAAAAGTTATTGTAGCTTATGTGACTTCCTGGAGTAGTATCATGCCGGATCCGCAATATATGACGCATATTAACTATGCATTCGGGCATGTCAGTGAAACCTTCAACGGAGTTGGTATTGATAATGAGAACCGTCTTCGTGGGATTGTTGCACTGAAGGCGCAGAAACCAGAACTGAAAATAATGCTTTCTATCGGTGGATGGGGAAGCGGTCGGTTCAGTGAAATGGCTGCCAATGATAAGTATCGCTTGGCTTTTGCAAAGGATTGCAAGCGTGTAGTGAAAGAGTTCGATCTTGATGGTATTGATATAGACTGGGAATACCCTACCAGTGCAGCAGCCAATATTTCTGCTTCACCGGATGATACAAAGAACTTCACATTACTGATGAGGGATATACGGAAAGAGATAGGGAAGAAGAAGTTACTGACTCTTGCTACGGTAGCTTCTGCAGAGTATATAGATTTTAAGGCGATTCTTCCCTATATTGATTTTGTCAATATCATGTCCTATGATATGGGGAATGCTCCCAAACATCATGCAGCTTTGTATCGTTCGGAGAACAGTGGCTGGATGACTGCTGATGCTGCTGTTGAGACTCACCTCAAAGCCGGTGTGCCTGCTTCTAAGTTAGTGATGGGCATGCCTTTCTATGGCCGTGGTGGCGATGGATATCCTAACTTTCAGGATTTCAATAAGGTAGGCCATACCAGAGAGTATCGTGAATGCTGGGATGAGGTAGCCAAGGTTCCCTATTTGGCCAATAAAGCAGGAAAGCTTGTCTTCGGTTATGAAAATCCCCGTTCGTTGGCCATAAAATGCCAGTATATCCTGAAGCAGAAACTGCTGGGCGGCATGTATTGGGACTATGACGGTGACAACGAGCAAGGCGATTTGCGTCGTACGGTCTACGAGGGATTGATAGAACAGAAACCTTTCTATGACAGGACTTACCGTGTACTGGTACTTACCGAAAGCCAAGGCCAGCATAAACCTTTCTCGGATGCGGCAGTGAAGTGGCTGGTGGATGAGAGCAAGGTACAGAATCTGCAGATACAGATATTGAACAACACCCGTCTCCTGGCTCAGAAGGAAGTGTTGGAGGGTACGGATTTAGTCATTCAGTTGGACTTCCCGCCTTATACCTGGCCGAAGGAAGCAGAGCAGAACTTCATCAACTACATTAACGAAGGTCGTGGCGGTTGGATTGGTTTCCATCATGCTACTTTGCTGGGAGACTTTGACGGTTACCCTCTGTGGCAATGGTTCTCCGATTTCATGGGCGGCATTCGCTTCCAGAACTATATCGCTCCGCTTGCTGATGGTACAGTGATTGTGGAAGACAAGGAACATCCGGTAATGAAAGGCGTCGACGCTTCTTTTGTGGTTCAGGATGACGAGTGGTATACGTACGACAAGTCTCCCCGTCCCAATGTTCGCGTTTTGGCACATGTGGACGAGTCCACTTATACACCCGCTTCCGCTGTCAAGATGGGCGACCATCCGGTAGTGTGGGTGAACGAAGGCAAGACTGCCCGGAATGTTTATTTCCAGATGGGGCATAGTCCGAAGCTCTTCCAGTCGGACGACTTCACGATGATGCTTAGCAATGCTATCCGCTGGACTTTGAAGAAATAAATTCTACCTGTAATTTATGCATGTTTTTGCATATACTCATACATTCATTCTCTGTATCTCCCTGTTCATAGACATTATAGCGGTGGTGAAAGCAAATTAAAGAAGGGTATAGGCAATTTTTGCCTACACCCTTCTTTAATGGGACATTCATTTGATTATCTTACTGTTAATGCCGAATATCTACATAAACCTACTCTCTCAAAACCTGCTTGTTTTCCCGCTTCTTCTCTTTATTTTGATACGAAATGTATCGAATTGCACCTATTTTGCTTGTAGTATTCCTTTTCGCCTGCAGTCTCCGTAGACTATGACTGTTTGTTGCTCCAAAGCCTTCAGGCGAAGAAACAGTAAAACACAAGTAAATGCCAAAAAGTCTGCCGAAGAACTTTAGCTCTCCGGCAGACTTGAAATGTTTACAGATATCAGGCTATGACTTCTTTGTATAGAGTTTAATCTGTCTTAATCTGAATCTTGGTGATTGTTATGTCGCCGCCAATGATGAGAGCGGTTTCAGTACCATTCATTGTTGCCGCCATACCTTCCGAGATTTTGAATTCCAGGAAGTCCTCACCAGCGGTAAGAACGATGTTGTTACCGCTTTCACCGCCATCGCGGATGAAAGGAGCACCCCACCAACCATCGCACAGACAAAAAGTCTGAGGAGCATCATGGTGAGTGAACGTGAACTTAATAGTTTGGCCGGCTTCTGGCGTTATTGCCGAGAGGTCAAGCTCAGATGCAGGGAGATACCACCACCAGCCAGTAGTGTATTCACCTTCCCAGATTGAAGCATATCCTTCACCTCCTTCGCTGCCACCTGCAACCTCGTCAGACAGCGTTACCTCTGGCAAAGTATATTTCTTGCCGCTGCAGTCTTCGAGGGTAACTTGGGCAGGTCCGGCTTTTATACCCATTGGCGAATAGATGTAAAGAGAACCGGTAGCTTTGCGCTTAAAGTTACTTGCATCTACAACAATGTCCTTGCCGTCTTCACCGGGGAAATAAGCCTTGGTGATAAATTCGAGGTCGTTGCCGTACACCTCCACACATTCGTTGATTTTTATTTCCTTGTCAAGAGGAGCCACGCGCAAAGGCTCGGGCTTGCCGACAGTCAGCGTCATGACTGACTCTGCCGATTCGCCGTTGGCTTCTATTGTTACTGTTCCCCCCTCTGCAGAAATGCCGGCAGGAGTTATCACAGAGATATAGCCGTTGCCTATTTTGATAATGTTGTTCACAGAGACATTGCCAGGGAACACAACGGAAATGGTCTTCTCAAGACCCGTACCAGTGATGGTGACAACCTGTCCTTCCATAACTTTTGTAGGCAGGACAGCATTCACCATTAGCACATCGTTGGCATTCGCCACATCACTATCGCTGCACGAGGTCAGTGTCATGTTCGACAGCAAAGCGAATCCTAAGATCAGAAGATATATAATATGTTTTTTCATAAATCTTATTCGTTTGAAATTTCATTGAATCAGTTTTACCAATTGGGGTTCTGCTTCAGATTGCCGTTCTTCTGAATTTCAGACTGCGGAATCGGGTACAAGTTGTACTTCTCGTCCCACTGGCGAGTCTTAGTAACTCGATTGAGAATCAAGTTGCCGTTTCCATTCAGTTTGAAGTCTGCCACATCAACATTCTTGAAGAACTCGGCCCCCTTCTTCCAGCGACGTACATCCCAGAAGCGCTGACCTTCGAAAGCAAGCTCTACCATACGCTCACGCATGTAGCGCTCTTCGAAACCATTGTTTCCTTGGAATTCAGGCATCATGATGTCAGGACGGTTACGAAGCACATTGATAGCCTCGTTGGCTGACATGCCAAAATCGCCCTGTTCGTCAGCATTGCCGTAGTAGTTGTACATAGCCTCTGCATAATTGAGGTAAACCTCGGCCAGACGCATCACAATCCAGTTGTGGCGTGTTGTAGTCTGGTTGTTGGCTGTGGTGACACAGTTGCCGTCCACAAACTTCTTCAAGTAGTAGCCCGTGGGAGTTGCGCCGTACTTAGGAGCACCGTTGAAGCCGCTCTGATACGTCTCAATGGCAATCTGCTGAGTTGTGTTAGATGGCCAGAGATCGCCGTTCTTCACTACAGTGAGTTCGAAACGTGGGTCAAGACCATCGTATGGATTCTCAGTAGTCACATCAACATCTCCAGGATGTTTCTCCTTGAATGTCTTGCCATCGGCCTGATATTCGTATGCGTCCACCAGTGCCTGTGTAGGGCAGTTGCCGGAGTTTCCGTTCTCCACACCCACAGGATAATTGTACTGCTCGAAGGTGTTGCTTGCCTGGGTGCCAAGAACGAAGATAAATTCAGAATTGGTGAATGTGTCGTGCCCCCATAGTTTGGCATACTCGCTGAGTTTGTAGCCCCAGCGCTGTGCATTATCGATGATGACCTTGCTGGCAGCAGCGGCCTCTTTCCAAAGCTCCTTGTTGTTGTCTGTATTAAACAAGGGTGAAGCCTGATAAAGAAGTACGCGTGCCTTCAGTGCAAGAGCAGCACCACGGGTGGCACGACCAATTTCCTGACCAGGAATGTCATTATATGACACGGGCAGATATTCAGCCACGGCATCCAATTCGTTGATGATGAACTTGAACACATCCTTGGCTGGAGTGCGTTCCACGCTGTTGGCCTGCTCATTGGTGAGGGTTGTGGTCACCAAAGGCACATCGCCGTAGGCACGTACCAACTCGAAGTAGAAATAGGTACGGAGGAAACGCAACTCGTAAGGGAATATCTCAAACTGCTGCACCATGGTCTGGTAGTCGGGATCATATTTATAATCCGACAAGTCTATCTTGTGGATGCGCTCAAGGTACATGTGTACCTGAGTGATGGCACGGTATGACCTATCCCATGTGGTTGAAAAAGGATTCGAAGGAGTCCAACCACCGTTGAAATACTTGTGAATGGGTGAGAAGGAAAGTGCAAACTCAGACTCGTCTGTAGCACTGGCTATCAGGGCGCCATTACCGTAGGAATCGTCCTTGAATTCACTTGGCATTTGTGCGTAGACATCGTATACAAGAGCCTTGACACCATTGAGGGGACTGTTGTAGGTCCAGTCCTCGTCACGATTCGAAGCTTCGTTGTAATCTAGGTCGGCACAGCCTACAAAGACTACTGCCGCCATACCTAAAAGAGCATATGTTATCTTGTTCATAAATGTATCTTTTATTAGAAAGTTAATGTGACACCTATATTGACACCCTTGAACATGGGATATGCTGTCGAAAGTACCTCAGCATCCATAGCGTCGATATTGTCGAAGGAAAGAAGGTTCTCGCCCTGAATAAATACCTTGGCTGCGGTAAGAGAGAGTTTCGAGAGCACCGTTGCAGGCACTTTATAGTAAACCTCGATGTTGCGCATCTTCAAGAAGTGAACAGGCTTGTACCATACGTTGCTTTTCTGGCTGTTGTTGCTGTTGTTCAGAGTTGTCAGACGCGGGTAGAGAGCGTTGTTGCCAGCCACATCCCAGCAGTTGTTGTAGTAATCCACTGAAAGGTTGCCGTTATCGGCCATGCCACCCCATATTGCTGACGGAAGATACTTCATGTAGTTGCCAGTGCCTTGGAACCATGCGTTTAGACCGAAGCCTTTATATTCTACACCGACATTGAAGGCGTAGTTGAGCTCAGGGATATCAGTAGCACCATTGAGACTGGTAACATCGAACTCATTGATTACCTGGTCACCGTTGAGGTCTTGGTATTTGATGTCACCAGGGCTTACGGTAGAGTATTCCTGACGATAGCTGGAGTTGATGTCGGTCTGATCTTTGAAAAAGCCTGCCGACTTGAGTCCCCATGCCTCGTTTACACGGTGGCCTACAGGGTCGCTCAGCGGATAGGTCGGTGTGCCGATATACTTGCTCACCTCATTGCGTGCCCACGACAAGTTGGCACCCAAGTTGAGATTGAGGTCGGAAGTGATTTTCTTCACATACTTGGCACTTACCTCAAAACCGTAACTCTTAACTTCGCCAACATCGTTGTATGACGACTGTATACCAACCACCGATGAATTCTCATTGCTTGCAGAGAGCATGATGTGGCTGCGAAGCTGGTAGAAAGCATCAACTGAGATGTCAAGAGCATTTGCCAGACGAAGGTCAGTACCAAGGTTGAAGCTCGTAGATGTCTCTTGCGAGAAATTGGTAGTTGGGAAGGAGCCAAGCGATGCTCCCCATGTAGCACCGTAGTTGTTACCAATAATCACATAACCGTGCGAAACATCCCATGTGGGAAGCCACATGCCATAGGTAGGCATATAGTCGGTATGCTGGATGCCAGCCGATGCACGCAGCTTACCGTAGTTGAGCAGAGCATCGTTGTTGTCAGCGTAAATCCAGCCGAGCGACAGTGTGGGTGAGAATGCCCACTTTGAAGGATAGGTACGGCAGGAGCCGTTACCTGCAAGCACAAGGTCGGCAACGTAGCGGTTCTGAAAATCGTAGTGGAAGACTCCCATGATGTTCTGACGATAGAAGGTGTTTCCACGTCCATCAGTGCTCACACCACTATTGTCGTACACAACGGTAGCATTGAAGTGGTCGTTGTCGAAGAACGAACGTTTGTAATTGATACCTACACTGGCCTTTGCTTTCCACCACTGACCGGCATTCCAGGTGCTGAAGGTGAGGTTGGTCTCCTTGTTACCGAATGTGTTCAGAGCTACGTTGTTCTTGTCACCAATGGTACCGGTGTAACGCTCGTAGCCATACTGGTGTGCCTTGTGCGAATTTTCCGCATAAATCGACGAATTGGCATAGCCGGCACTGACAAATACGTTCAGGCCATTGAGCAGGAAGTCGAGTTTTTGAGACAGCTTGGCATCTACCCACAGCTGACGTTGATGGGTCTTGTAGAAACCGGACTCCTGAATCTTGGCAATGGGGTTGGCATCACCGTATGCCTCGTTACCACCCCAGATACCTGTTGAGGTCTTGTAGGGGAAAGCGCTTGCCGGCAGTTGGTAGATAGCAGCTGTAGCATCGTCAGCACCGATGTCGGAGGGCCGCTTGGTCTCCTGGAACATACCGAAGAGGTTCACCGACATGAGAGTTGTGTTGGTGATGTTGAAGTCGAGGTTGGTACGGATATTGGCCTTCGACTGGCGCAACTGCGTATTGTAGTCCGGCAGCTTGGTGTCCTTGAAAGCACCGCGCACATCGGTATAATCGATATGGGTGTAGTATTTCACCTTGTTCGTACCTCCGTACACCGAAACGTATGCATGGTCTTCCTCGGCAGTGTTCTTGAAAGTAAGGTCGCGCCAGTTCACGTTAGGATAGAAGTACGGGTCGGAACCGTCTTTGAAGAGGTTAAGCTCCTGCTCGGTGTATGCGGCAGAGAGTCCGTCGTTGTGACGGGCACGATTGAACGCATTGGCATATCCGTAACCATCTACCATGTCTGCGAATTCAGGGTCGAACTGGAACTTATGACTGTAGTTCACCTTGACGTGTGTCTTGCCTTCAACGCCACGCTTTGTCTTCACAAGTATAGCACCATTGATACCCTCATGGCCAAGAAGTGCCGTAGCGGCAGCATCTTTGAGGATGGTAACGCTCTCCACTTCCTCTACACTGAGGCGGTCGATGGGACGCTCGTAGCCATCGACGAGGATGAGGATACTTTTATCGCTAAGCGTGTGATAGCCACGAATATTAAACGAGGCACCCTTATTTTCGTCGCCCGAGAAGCCGCCTTGCGATAGAGCTGTTAGACCTGGCAGACGTCCATAGAGAGCCTGGGCAAGGTTAGTTGCCGAGGTCTGCTGCAATTCTTCACCTGTGATTGTGGTTGCAGAAGCGGTGCTGAGGAAATTGCTTATTTCCACGCCGTAACCCATATCATAGGCATTTGCATTCTTATCGTCGAGTTTTACCTGCGCATTTGCCGTGAGAGAGACAACAGCAGTCGCAAGCATCAACATTCTATTTATATTCATATTTTATAAGTCTTATTGATTTTTAAAATCTGGATTACCAACCTGGGTTCTGGTTCAGACCATAGCCCTTGTTGATTTCATCACGTGAAATAGGCGCGAGATACCATTTGTCGGTCCACTTGCTCGTCTGGTTGCCGGTATCCCACCATACACGGGTATTGTTGGTACAAGGTATCTTCTCATAGATACAGTTCGGCCAAGGTTCACCGGGTTCGAGGCTCGTGTCGCCATTGTAGTCGGCAGGATTCATCTTGTTACCGTTGGCATCCTTGCGCCATACACGCAGTTGGTGTACCTGTTTCTTGAATATGTCGGATCTCTTGTAGCGGATGAGGTCATACCAGCGGGAGTCTTCATAACCGAACTCACAGGCACGTTCCTTAAGGAGTTGATCGATAAAGTTGTCTTTGTTGGTGGTTAGGTTGAGCTCTGGATTCATAATCTCTACCTTACCAAGACCTACGCGTGCGCGTACCTTATTCATTTCGTCGCAGGCTTTCTGCAGATTGCCTGTCTGTGCGAGTGCCTCAGCGTAGCAAAGGTGAATGTCAGCCATACGCAGATAAGCAAAGTTGGTCGGATAGTATGCTGCATAGCCGTTGTCGCGGAGATACTTGAACAGTTTCATACGGGTAGACCATGGATTGTCGGTAACAGCAGGATTGAAGGTCTGGTCAACATTGCCACCTTGCCACATCTCGGTGCTCGAAAGCCCCTGATATTGCTCGGCAAGATTGTTGCGATTCACCACCATTGTCTCGTAGAGACGTGGGTCGCGGTTGGCAAAGATGTCTACGTTGTTGGTGTTATCGGTATTGAATACGTCGTCGTAAGGGAAGTTACGACCATTTGCCATACCAAACATTTCCATATATTCGAGGGTGAAGAGAGCCATACCGAACTCATCCATACCTTGTACGTTCCAGTCACCATTCCAAGCGTCTGTACCCGGACCAGCATGAACTTCAATCACCTTCTCACTGTTGCCACGGAACCAGTAGGCGGCACGGAAAGCGTTGCAATAGTCTTGCTCACTGTTACCGGTGGGCTGTACAAGGGCGAAATAGTTGCCGTTGACGCTATTGGCTTGGAAGAAATCCTCACAAGCTTTCAGCGCTTTCTGCCAAAGTTCGGATTTGTAGCCGCCAGCCCATATTTGGTTGAGGTCCTGATTCTCCTCGTTGCGAGTGAATTCAAGATAAGGTTTGTCACTGTTAAACAGAGGCGAAGCCACGAAGTTCCACAACCTTACACGCAGACCATAGGCTGAGCCTTTGGTCAGACGTCCGGAGTTGGTGGCCTGATCCTGCACAAAGAAAGGAAGACCCGGTTCGTTGATGGCGCCCTGGATAAGCTCGTCGATGAACTCTGCTGTCTCGATTACGCTCATGCGCTTGCCATCTACAACATCAGTAGCCACGAATGAGCGGTCGACTTTTGGAAGACCTCCGAAGTTGCGGAAAGCATCAAGATAGCGCGATGCCATGATGACGTACACCTCACCACGGAGCTGGCTCTTCTCTGATTCGCTCAAGTCGGGAACGCGATCGATGTTCTCGATGAAAATCCAACCCTCACGGATGGTACGCCAGATGCCTGCACGACCATTGCCGTCACCGTTGGCGATGAAGGGGAACTTGACAAGACCGCCGTTATCTTGGTCGGTCTCGGTAAGGTCACCACCGTAGTACTTTCCGAGATTGTGCCATCCGCAGTACGATTGGCAAATATCGGTAAGGGCATCGGGGTGAGAATACCATACTGCACCTGTATAGGTGAAAGGGTTATGCATAGCACCGTACATGTGCCAGAGGAAACGCTTTGCATTCTCTCCCTTGGCAAAGATGGAGTCTACGGTTACGTCGACACCTGGCTGCTTGTCGAGGAAGCCATTTCCGATGTTGATATCATCGACACAGGAACTCAGCGATCCCATCCCTATCATGGCACCAGCTACACATATAATAGTAGCAGTTTTTATTTTTTCTATAAGATTCATTGTCTTGAATGTTAGAAGTTTAAGTTGATACCGAAGTTGTAAACACGAGTCATAGGATAACGTGTGCTGCCAAAGCCGGCTTGTGCCTCCGGGTCATTGGCCTTGAAGCTTGTGAAAGTAAGAAGGTTATAGCCATTGGCATAAACACGGATGTTGTTGATGGGCACACCGGGTATGCGGAACGAATAACCAATCTCCAGGTTCTTCAGACGGATATACGATGCATCGACCATCCATGGGGCTGAAAGTGAACCGTTATGCTCGCGTGCCGATTTCTCAAGAGAGATACGTGGCAGGCTGGCACTGGGGTTATTTTCGGTCCAAGAATTGTCATAGACCCATTTGTTGAGCATTGACTGGTTACCAGTACCGAAGGCTGGAGTATAGAAAGAACTGAGCTGGCGGTTGACGTGGGTGGCACCTACCCAAGTCATGGAGAAGTCGAGACCTTTCCAGTTGAGCGTTGCGTTTATGCTACCAGTATACTCAGGAATATCGCTGTAGCCGATAGCATGTACATCGTTAGCATCCACCTTACCATCACCTGTGAGGTCAACGAATACGCTGTCACCAGGACGCAATGTAATCTGCTGGTCTGGCATGTCAACACCGTAAACTTCCTTGTAGCGCTGTTCGGTTTCACCAGGAACATAGAACTCAAAGAAGTCGTAGCCGAAAGGCTGACCTACAGGATGACCAGTGTGATACATGTGTGGGAATTCCTTCTTCACTTCTGCCATTTCCACAACCTTGTTGCGTGCGAAAGCTAATGTAGGAGCTATCGAGTAGTTCACTTTACCTATCTGGTCGGTCCAGCGTAGGGTAATTTCATAACCATGGTTCTTGACACGGCCGAAGTTGACGGAGTTGGGTTTGAGAGCGGAAATACCTGCGATGCTTGTTTCGTTGGAAATAAGGATGTTCTTGCGGTCTTCCCAGAAGAAGTCTACACCGAGATTCAAGCGACCTCCAAAGAAGTGTACATCGGCACCATAATTCTGCTTGGTGGCTGTTTCCCAAGTGACATCGGGGTTACCGTTGCTGGATTCGCGTGCGCCGGGCATGAACACACCGTTGTTGGTACCGAAGTTACCTGTACGGTCGTTGGTCCACCATGCACCACCGTTGTTGTTGTAGAACTGCCATGTGCCAGGCAGATAGAGGAAACGCCCGACACCCTGGTCATTACCTACCTTACCGATAGAACCGCGAAGTTTGAAATAGGAAACAACATTACGGATAGGCTCCCAGAATTTTTCAGAAGAGATTATCCAGCCGAGAGAAGCAGAAGGGAAAAAGCCAAAGCGCTTACCTTTTGCGAAGTTCTCTGAGCCGTTATAGCCCATGTTGAGGTCTACCATATACTTAGTCTGGTAGTCGTAGGTGATACGGCCTACCATACCTACATAACCACGAGGGATAGAATTGTAGACACCGCCGGGATAGTAGTTTTTAGATTCATTATAAAGAGCGAGCGCACCGAAATTGTGGTCACCGAACTTGCGGGTATAGTTGAGACTCGCCTCTGCATACCAGTTTCTACCACCCCATTTGGACTCCTCATAGCCAAGAGGCCATGAGTCACCCTGACGGACATAAACAATCTTTGGAGAACCGTTTTCTTCGTATTCACCCTTAGCAATGGTGGCCTTGTAGCTGATACCACCGCCGGTAGTACGTGCTTTCTGCTGTGTATAGTCAGAGTTGTAAGAACCCTTGATACGGAAATCAAGCCCCTTGGTGATAAAGTCGAGCTTGAGCTTGTACTGAAGGTCGAGGTTTACAACACTCTGACGCTGAGTAGTATAACCCTGCTCGTAGATAAGGCCGAGACCATCGGAGCCAACTGCGCCAACGAGATTAGGGTCGGAAATAATACGACGTCCCTCACTATCAAGACCGTAGCCTGACATTGGCGTACCATTGTTGAGAAGACCCTCAACACCAAAAACACCTGACTGACCGTTATACTCACCATTACCGATAGAGTTGCGTCTGCCAATGCGTCCACCGATGCCGATAGAAAGCGTACTCAGCTTAGAGAAATCTACATCGAGGTTGGCACGGAAGTTGTAACGGCGGTATTTGAAGTTTGCGTCATCACCTTGGTCGAAAGTTTTGAAAAGACCGTCCTGATTGAGCATACCGACAGAAACGAAATAGCGGGCACGTTCAGTACCACCCGACACATTAATATTATATTGTTCCTGCCATGCGTGGTCGTTCATCAAGTACTTGAACCAGTTGGTGCTTGGATAAACGGTGGGCATATCCATGTCCTTCCAATGCTGTATAGCTTCCTTCGAGAACTTCCATCCGTCTTCGGCTACTCCTTCCACTTCCTGAGCATGATTGTAAGCTGTTGCATACTCGTAGGAGTTTGCCGGTTCAAGGAATTTAGAAATCTGCTGAAGACCTACTGAAGTTGTCAGTGTGATGGTAGGCTTGCCCATCTCGCCGCGACGAGTTGTAACGAGAATAACGCCGTTGGCACCACGCACACCAAAGACAGCCGTAGCAGAAGCATCCTTAAGAATAGAAATGTCCTGCACCTCGTTCGGGGCTATTTGGCTGAACTCACGCTCGACACCATCGACAAGCACGAGAGGTTCGGCGCTGTTGAACGAACCGACACCACGGATGCGGATGATAGGGTCGTCGGCACCGGGAACACCGGTGTACTGCACCGACTGGAGACCTGGGAGCTTACCCGAAAGGGTGTTACCAAGCGATGCGGCTGGCGATTTGAGAAGTTCCTTACCACCCACGTTGGAGACAGAACCCGTCAGCGTCACCTTACGTTGCTGGCCGTAGCCAATGACAACCACTTCATCAAGCATTTCATCATCCGATTCCAAAACAACATTAAGAGAAGTCGATGTTGCCTTTGCTTCTTTCGACTTGTAGCCGACATACGAAAACACCAAGGTTGAACCCTTGGGAACTCCCGACAAAACATAGTTGCCACTGCTATCTGTTATCGTGCCTTTCGACTTGTCTATAGTCTGCACGCTAGCCCCGATAAGTGGCTCGTTCTGCTCGTCAGTAACACAACCTTGCACTTTAAAAAGATTTTGTGCGAAGGACACTCCCGGTAGCAACAAAGCCAACAAAAGGAGATGTAATCTGCATAACTTTCCCATAGCATTAAAATTAAATAAAATCATTAAGTGTTAAAATCATTAGTGTTAGAATTTTCACAAATGTATGGAGATTTCTTTCCAGTAGTGGGTGAAAAAATGACATTTGAGGTTTAAAAAAACACTTATATTTGCATTTTAATGTCGCATAGGTTTAAAAGCTATCAAGGAAATTCCAAAATACATCATTTCCCCAAAAACATACCGCCTAACCTATATAATTCAGAGTCACGCCTCTTTCATTTCAAGGAGTTAGAGCCAACTTGTTGGCTGATAATTCCTTCTAACTCCCGACAATGAATGGTGCAGGTTAAACAAGCTTTATAGGCAATAGAAGAGGATTTTACAAAAAAAGAGACTATCTAACTTTAGTTGTTAGACAGCCTCATTTTTCTACCTGAAAACATCATTCCTTTTAAAGCATCTACTGATATGTATATATAGTTGTCAGTTAGATTTGACAAAAAGTTTATTGGCTATGACAACAATGCGAGTGAGAGAGGAATCTTTGCTGTTCTGTTATCGTTTTCCTATGAATTCATCTATATATGCCCTGTAATCGTGGTGCGTCTTATAGGTACTTTTTCCTATGCCATTCAATATATAGTTGAAACCTTTGGCGCCTCCTCCCGAAAGGGTGTTGTTGCACATGTGATACATTCTTATACCGGTTTTATCGGGTACTTCTATTGAATTCTCAATCATTATTTCGTTATGTAGTACATCATAAATGCCGAAGGCAAAAGCTTCATGAGTATTCACGTTATCAGCTACTTTATATGCGGCATATCCGGTGCGTGTGCCGTTTTCGCTCATATAGTATTCCTGTGAGGGAGCATCATAGGGCGTTTCGCATTGATAAAAGTAAGCTCGTCCATGTTCTCCTGTCCAGTAAGTCTGATATTCCTGGAAGTGCTCGTTGAATAAGCCGTAAATGGTGACATGGTCGCCGTTTATTACCAGACCGTTTCGGGTGGTATTGATTTCCCAGCCTACACTGCCACGAACACCATGATCTGCCCTCCATATCCAGAAATGGTCGCCAATCACGTCATTGCTGTTTAGTTCAACTGCACGGTCTACGTGCACCTTTGCCGGACGGAATCCGCCAATCCGGAAAAACAGGTCGGTGAGCAGAATCGGATTTTGTGTATGTCTTTGAGCTGTTTTCTCCGTACCAACCTGAATCAGGGTATTGGAAGTGTAATGCGCATCAAACATTAGAGAGGCAATCGTTACCCCGTCTACATCTTCTACCAGAATTGCCGTATCGGAATTCTTTTCTCCCGGAATCAGAGTCGCCCATCCGATTCCCAGTATAATGGTGTTGGGGCGGGTGACATGGAGTGGTTCTGAAAGCTCGTACATGCCGGGAGTTATAAGCAGATGTTTGCCTGCTACGAGTTGTTTATTCATGTATTCGGCTGAGACACCCGGTTTCACTACATAAAATTCATTTAGTAAATCCAGAATTTCACCTTCGCCCATGTCAGTGCGGCTGTAGGAGACTCCTTTGTGTTCGTGTTTCAGTGCCGGACGGAATACTTTGTATCTTCCGTCGTCGCCGATAAATAAGAATGGCTTTTCGCGTATGATTGGGGTGGTGGGGATAAAAGTTACATTACCTCCCTTGTCCCAATTGTTCTGATAGGCTTTGATATCTACCTCTGTACCTAATTCAACACCCTGAAAACAATAATTGTATTTGATTTCTTCGAATTCTCCTCGTCCTTTGTTCAAAAAGGAATTTCGGGTATACCATTGTTGTTGGTTTTTAGAACCGGCAGCAGCATCGAAGTAACAATCTGCAGTAAAACCACCGCTTACCCATCCGTTTTCCCATTGGTTACGTACGACACGTTGTGAGTAAATACGTCGGATCGGTGCAGCCTGAGATACAGCCCATTTGAAAGTTTCCTCTTCATCATAGGTTTCCGGTCCGATCACAGAAAGATTCTCTGCAGAACGCCAGAAAGTACACGTTCCGTTGCCATTGCTTAAGTGGGGAGGGGTGTGTATATTAGAAACTTCCACATCAAACGGTGTTTTTCCTAATCCTGCCAGATGTACATAGAATGGGACTTTCAGCAGTCCGGCTTCCTTATAATCACCGGCTTTGAATAAGAGGGCATAGCGGTTGGGACTGAACTCCTTGCCGAACATTTGTTCATGAATGGCATTAATCTCATTCCCTACGTCCACTTTACGGTCCGTATCACTATATATGTATACATAGTCGCCGAATACTTCGGTATCCATAGCCATTGAGGCCAAGAGGTTACCTTTCTTGTCTGTTATCTGATAATAATAATCATGGGGATTCCCTTTGACTTTTTTATCAATAAATGTTGTTGAAGACGTGCTACCAATCGTCTGGTATTCGCTGAATCTTCCGGTAGATCGTTTTATGGTATATGTTCCGGCAGAAGTTTGTGATGCGATTTTTGTACTAAAGTCCAGGATGATGTTTCCGTTTCGAACTTCTATACCCTTCGCATTTGCTTGCATACCAGCAAACAGAGCGCAGCATGCAAGGAGTATAATTCCGGGGAGTTTGTTTCTTTTCATATTCTGTAATTGTTCGGATTATATTTTCAGTTTTATTTTAACTTTAGCCAGTAGTCCGGCAATTATAACAATGATGAGAGAGTATACGAGTGATTTTAGTAGTCCGGGGATACCGCTGTATAGCGCATGTGGATAGTACCATTCCAGTAATTGCTGTATGGAATACCACAGATAAGGTATTACATAACAGGTGAGTGTGGCCGTTCCCGCAGGTTTGATGATATTGAACCAAGAAGCTTTTCCTTTCACATCCGTCAACCAGTAGAATATTCCAAATAGTGGGAAGAACATAGCCAGGCAATAGAACAACCAGGTAGGAGTGGCCTGTATTTTAGAGATAATCCAATGGGGATGAGAGAATAATCCTAATACGAACATCACTATGCCGAGGCCAAAAAGGATATACAAGAATTTATCCGGATGCTTCCGGTCGGCATACTTCAACATAATCAGGGAAGTGATGATGCCGGACATACCGAATGCATGCAATGTCCAATCGCTGGGAATAAAAGAGAGTAACACAATCCGGCTGCCGTATCCCCAGGGAATTAAATCGGAGTGACTTACAACAGCAAGTAGTATGATGACTATCCAGACAATTGTATTTTTGCAAAGACTCTCCCGGGTAAACAGATAAATGACAGCACATACGGCATAGGTCCAGCCGATCAGTCCTAAGATGCCCCACCAACCTTGTTGAAATGGAGAGCCATGTACATCTTTATATATAACGAGGAATGCTAATAGAATAATGCCAAGGATTTTCATCCCTTTGAACACATATTTCCCAGGACCTTCGGTGTGAGGGTATACATTCCATATCAGGAAAAAACCAATGACCATCAGTATGGAGAACCATTGATAAGATATACTGCCTACATCGCTGCAATTGAGCATAAATAAGCCCATTGCTATCAGGGCAACTGTACGTTCAGATATATGAGCGATGATTTGTAAAGCTGTATCTCCTTTTTTAACTCTATTTTGAATGGCAAAAGGTATAGACATCCCCATACAGAACAGGAATGCGGGAAATATCGTATCAGAGAATCCCATCATATCTTCGTTCATTTCGGCATGCATCAGCCAGTGCGGGACATTCTTCAAACCGGGAATGTCATTGACAAAAAGCATGAAGAACATGGTAAGGGCGCGGAATACATCCACAGCCGCTACCCGTTGTAATGTTGAGCTTTTCATTCAGTATCGGGTATTTGCTGACTTTTATTTCTTGAACGGGTCTCCCTTCTTATCAGTGCTGACTACCCAACGGAAGGCGTTTACAAACAAAAGGTTTTGTGTGGCATCAATGAATTCTTCGTCGCCATGACCCATGTTCAGATAGATCATTCTGTACTTGGTGTTGGTCCATACGATGGGGAAATCACCGAAATTAACCACGTCCTTTATGCCCAACGGATAGTTTTTAGGGGAAATGGAAAGAAGTACTTCTACGTTTTTATTGGTTCTCGGACTGGGATTCCATTGATACCACTCACTTGACGGAGCCACAAAAGAAATGGGTAAATTTCTGGTGACGGGGTGTTCTTCATTGTCAACTTCAACCAGTACAGGTTGAGGGGGCCAGTTATTGCAATAGAAAACCCCGCCACCCAGAAAATCTACAAACCAAGGCCAATTTGTGTGCTTGTCGTTATAGGCGGCTACATGGAAGCCTACCCAGCCGCCTCCGTTTTCCATGTATTTTTCAAAAGCATCGCGTTCAGCTTTTGTATTGGGATAGCCATCGAGCATAACCACTACGCTATATTCTTTCAGCTGTTCGTAACTATATTGAGACAGATCCATGGTAATATCCAGTACAAAACCGTCACCGTAATTCAGTTTTTTGAAGAACTCTACTGCCTGCAAGGAGAATTGATAGTGTGCCTCTTCTGCATGTTGAGTATAGTAAACCAGTGCCTTGAAGCGGGGACCATTGGCATAATTAGCCGGATACCCTTGGGGAGTCTGAGCATTTACCGCAAATGTACAGATAGCAAACAATAGAATAAGATAGAATTTTATACTTCTCATAGCATTCATAATTTATATAGTTAATAACTTTTTTATTCGTATTCAGCAATCAGTGATAGCCATTTTCCTGCCGATGTGACCCATACCTCTTTATAACATGCGTTGTTGGTCTGCGGCCAGTAAGGAATATCACCATTGCCCAATGTACGGATGCCGACAGGCATTTCGCCGGTCATCTCTCCGGAGGAGAAACTGTTCATCTGCGGATAGTTGTATCCTTCGCCATATATCAGGGATTGACCGAATGGATTCTTCCCGACTGTCCAGTAGAGCTGTTCCCGACCGATACCGAGCAATTCTTCATCTTTAAGGAAATTGCCGCAAATGGCAGCGGACTTTCCGGTAGAGAGGTATATAGCTGTATTGCCGTTGAAAATGCTGAACCATACCGGGAAACGTTTCAGGTAATGCTCCTTGTCGAGCTTGACTCCCCGTTTCACTTGCTCTGTGTACAGATCTTGTGCATTGGATGGTGGAAAGAGGTGAAGGGCGTAAAAGCTCTTAGAATCTTTATACTCTTCTGCATGGTATACTCCACTCGGGATCATTCCGTAAGGCTGGGTATATTTCATTAAACTTTTCAGATAATTACCGTAGAGTTGTATGGAATTTGCCCATTTCTGATAATCAGGATGCTGTTGTTGTGTTTCACAAAGTAACGTCATGGCTTGCATGTAAACCTGTTCACGCGATTGATGGATATAGTGCACAATGGATTTCCGTGATGGATTCCGATAGAAAAAACCACGGGTCTTATCTTTATCTTTTAAAGGTTCCGTACGCTGACAGTCGAGCACATACCGGATGGCTTCTGCGGCTGTCTCTGCATAACAAGATTTTCCAGTCAGTTTGTAGAGCATGCTGGCAGACCAGGATATAGTTGCCATATATTGGCTCTCGGAGGTATTGTAACTATGTTCATACATCTGCTTGAATGAGTCGAAACCATCTTTCCGGAATTTTTCTATGGCAAAAGAAAAGTCTTCTTCCGCTATTTTCCGCAAATGTTCTTGCAACATCGGGTCCCGGTCTATGGTCATTGCGGCATATGCTTCGTATCCTGCATACAGGAAGTTGTCGAATGCCATATTCTGAACACGTACGGAATGGATGTCATCCTTTGTATTCAGTATACCATCCTGCCAGATGAGCAATCCCATGCTGCTGGCACGATATCCGTCCCCATAGCGATTTTTCAGAATAAATTCAATTCCCCATTCCGCTTCTTCCAGTAAGCGGGCAGCCAATGGAGTATTTTGGGTTTTGAACCGATTGTATGCTTCCAGCAGGGCAAAGGTCACGTCTCCGGTTTGTAACGTCTGTTGTGATAAGTCGCCTGCATCATGCCATCCCCCTGAATAAGAAATACTTTTCCCATCATGTTTGGAGAATAAATCCGTGTGGCAAGCCGCGTGTTTACCGGGAACGGGATGCCCGCAGCGTTGGCAGAATAAGAAATTTAATACTCTCCAAAGAGAATTATCCCATAGCTTTTCGTCTATCCGGAATGTTGGAGTCAGGATTTTACCTACTTTCAGTTGGTAATCTCCCGGTTGATTGAAGGCAGTGAAGTCAATAACTCCGAATTCTCCGATGGTGGTTTGTTTTCGTTGCAATGCCCCCTCATATGTCACCTCTTTAGTAGCAGAGTTTATCAGTTGGAATACGGTCTGCTGATTACACAATAGACTATGAACGAGAGCGGTTTTCTGGCTGTTGGTTGTATAACCCGTTGTAGAATAGATGATGGCATTTTCTGTTGGAGTCCATCCGCTTACTTTTCCGGGGGCTTTGATTTGCTGTAATTGGATATTGTCAATGTAATAAATGGCAGAATCACCTGTGGTCCGGTCTTTCCCTTTTAGAGCTGTGTCGAAACGAATAGACATTACTTTATCCCGTTGATATTCGTCTATATCAAGAAAACAGTGATTCCATGTTTTATTGACCAGATTGATGAGGTGGGAGCCACTGGGATGATTGTATCCTTCCTTGGTTGTGGAATTATCGTTTGTGAAGGTCAGATTCATGTTGACTACACGTGCGCCGTCACAATCCGGATAGATAGAAAAAACGATTCTGTTATATTTCTCCCAATTTTGCCCATTGACATGATAGGTGATACCGCTATTTCCATAAGTTGCATAGTCCGGGTCGGAAGGAGAACCGACTGCTCTTTTTCCTGTATCGGTTGGAAAAGTCAGACGAATACTACCTTTGCCGGATACGGATTTCTCATTAGAGAAAGCCATACTGCCAGTTCCGGAATGGGTCCATCCGTTTGTACTGTCTGTTTCTGTAAGCGGTTGACTGGATAATACCTCTTTTTTCAATGCATTTTCTTCGAAAGAACGGGAGGTGTCCAAAGGTAGTGGGGCATGAATGAATCCGGTTTCATAAATTTGCTTTTCCAGTAAGGCGTCTCCAGTCAGAGAATTTTGACTGAATAGGGAAACATGGCTTATGAGTAACAGGAATAATATGAATGATTTCTTTCTCATGATTTAGTTAACCTTTGGTTTCTGATGCAAGATTAGCGATTATTTGGCAAAAGGAGGTTTGATAATAGCCATAAAACCTTTAAAAACCATCAAAATGCAAAGAAATGATAGAATATCTACTTTAGTTGATGATATTTAAACTCCTTTGGAAAGTAAAAAGACAAACTTTCCTTTGGGGATTGTGACCAGCACTTCTACGTATGTACTACCAGACTTAGACTAACCTGATACCTACCTTCTCCTTGTTCTATAATTAGGAGTAGGTAAGGAGTAAGTGTTGTGAGAATTACAAATAAAAGTTCTCATTTGTAAAGACAAACAAACAATTAAAAAAAGAATGAAGCTGACAGGAAATGCTATTTGAAGTATAATAATGGGAAAAATCCTTGTTTACTATTGGTTGTTTTTGTAATTTTAACGCCTAAACTAAATAAAATATTTTTTGCAATCATTTTAAGAAAGAGAGAACAATCATACTCTTATATATGTATAATATGAAAAAAGTAACTTTATTCGCAACCGGTATCATCATGATGTCATGTGCACAACAACAAAAGCTTACGTATCCTGAAACCGCGAAGGTGGATACTGTAGATGTCTATTTTGGAACAGAAGTACCCGACCCGTATCGTTGGTTGGAGAATGACACTTCCGCTGCAACTGCTGCATGGGTGGAAGCTCAGAACAAAGTAACAAACGACTATTTGTCTAAGATACCTTTCCGTGATGCTCTGCTGAAGCGACTGACGGATGTGGCTAATTATGAAAAGATTGGTACACCATTCAAGAAACACGGCAAGTATTACTTCTATAAGAATGACGGTTTGCAGAACCAGAGCGTACTGTATGTACAGGATAGCTTGGACGGTGAACCACGTGTATTCCTCGATCCTAACAAACTCTCGGACGATGGTACAGTAGCCTTATCGGGTATCTCTTTCTCGAATAATGGAAAATATACAGCATATACCATATCACGCAGCGGATCGGATTGGCGTGAAATCTATGTGATGGATACGGAAACCGGTAAACTGCTGGATGATCACATCGAATGGGCGAAGTTTACAGGGGCTGCCTGGCAAGGAGACGGGTTCTATTACAGTGCTTATGACGCCCCGGTGAAAGGAAAGGAATTTTCTAACGTAAATGAGAATCATAAGATTTATTATCATAAAATGGGTACACCGCAGTCGCAGGATCAGCTGGTTTATCAGAATCCGGCACATCCCAAGCGTTTTTATACTGCCAGTGTAAATGAGGATGAGACTGTCCTGTTCCTGTATGAGAGCGGTGACGGGCGCGGAAATGCTTTGTATATGAAAGATCTGCGTAAACCGAATGCTCCGTTTGTGACAATGGCTACGGATATGGATTATAACTATGCTCCGATGGAAGTGATAGGAGATAAGATTTATATGTTTACGAACTACGATGCATCTAAGTACCGTCTTATGATAGCAGATATCAATAAGCCTGCCCTGAAAGATTGGACCGAACTGGTTCCGGAGAGTGAGAATGTACTTTCGAATGCTGGAGTGATAGGTGGAAAACTGTTCCTGACCTATGATAAGGATGCAGCCAACCATGCTTATGTATATGGGATGGATGGTAAGGAAATACTGGAAATAGAATTGCCTTCACTTGGCTCTGTAGGTTTCACGGGAGATAAGGATGATAAAGAATGTTTCTTCGGATTTACTTCATTTACTATTCCCGGTGCTACTTATAAATATGATATGGATGCGAATACCTACGAGCTTTTCCGTGCTCCGAAGGTCGATTTCAATTCTGACGAGTTTGTGACGGAACAAGTGTTTTATCCCAGCAAAGATGGAACAAAGATACCGATGTTCCTGACTTATAAGAAAGATCTTAAGAAGGACGGCAAGAATCCCGTATTCCTTTATGGCTACGGTGGTTTCAATATCAGCCTTAATCCGGGCTTCTCTACATCCCGTATTCCGTTCTTGGAAAATGGAGGTATCTATGCACAGGTTAACCTGCGTGGGGGTGGCGAGTATGGTGAAGACTGGCACATAGCAGGTACCAAGATGCAGAAGCAAAATGTATTTGATGATTTTATTTCGGCTGCTGAATATCTTATCGATAATAAATATACTAATAAAGATAAGATTGCCATAGTAGGTGGTTCCAATGGTGGTTTGCTGGTAGGAGCCTGTATGACACAACGTCCTGACCTGTTCCGTGTAGCTATTCCGCAGGTAGGTGTAATGGATATGTTGCGTTATCATAAGTTCACTATCGGATGGAACTGGGCAAGCGATTACGGCACGAGTGAGGACAGTAAGGAAATGTTTGAGTATTTGAAAGGATACTCTCCACTGCACAACCTGAAGCCCGGCACCAAGTATCCTGCAACTATGGTAACTACTGCTGATCATGATGACCGTGTAGTTCCTGCCCACTCATTCAAATTTGCAGCTACCCTGCAAGAATGTAATGACGGAACGAATCCTACGCTTATCCGTATTGATAGCAAAGCAGGACATGGTGCAGGTAAGCCTATGGCTAAGGTGCTTGAGGAACAGGCGGACATTTACGGCTTTATCATGTATAATCTGGGAATGAACCCTCAGTTTTAAATTATAATTCATAATTAATCTGACGTTTTATCATTATTTAATCAAAATATCGCTGAAAAATATAGGTAAATTCAAAAGTTTGCCTATATTTGCAGTGTTATTCGCTGACATTTTGTTCGAATAACCTTAAAATCACGAAAGGATAAACCTTTTAAAACGTAATATTATGAATATCGAACGAATTATGTCCTCTTTAGAGGCAAAGCATCCCGGCGAGTCTGAATATCTTCAAGCCGTAAAGGAAGTACTTCTTTCCATCGAAGATATCTATAACCAGCATCCAGAGTTCGAGAAAGCTAAAATCATAGAACGCTTGGTTGAACCCGACCGTATCTTTACGTTCCGTGTTACTTGGGTGGACGACAAAGGTGATGTACAAACCAACCTTGGCTATCGTGTGCAATTCAACAATGCCATTGGCCCGTACAAAGGCGGCATTCGTTTTCATGCATCTGTAAATCTTTCTATCTTGAAGTTCTTAGGATTTGAACAGACGTTTAAGAATGCACTGACTACTCTGCCTATGGGTGGTGGTAAAGGTGGTTCCGACTTCTCTCCACGTGGCAAGAGCGATGGTGAAATTATGAGATTCTGCCAGGCTTTCATGTTGGAATTGTGGCGTCATCTTGGTCCGGATATGGATGTGCCGGCCGGTGATATCGGGGTAGGTGGCCGTGAAGTAGGCTATATGTTCGGTATGTATAAGAAGTTGACGCGTGAGTTTACCGGTACATTTACCGGAAAAGGTTTGGAATTCGGTGGTTCTCTGATTCGTCCTGAAGCTACAGGTTTCGGCGGATTGTACTTCGTGAACCAGATGTTAGAAACTAAAGGCATTGATATCAAAGGTAAGACCGTCGCTATTTCCGGTTTCGGAAATGTGGCTTGGGGTGCTGCTACCAAAGCAACCGAATTGGGTGCAAAAGTAGTTACTATTTCCGGACCGGACGGGTATATTTATGATCCGAATGGTATCAGTGGCGACAAGATAGATTATATGCTTGAACTCCGTGCATCGGGTAATGATATTGTGGCTCCGTATGCAGACGAATTCCCCGGTTCTACATTTATTGCCGGCAAACGTCCTTGGGAAGTGAAAGCTGATATTGCACTGCCTTGTGCTACGCAAAATGAACTGAATGGTGATGATGCCCGTCAGTTGATTGAAAATAAAGTGATGTGTGTAGGAGAAATCTCAAATATGGGCTGTACGCCGGAAGCAATCGATTTGTTCATTGAACATAAGATTATGTATGCTCCGGGTAAAGCTGTCAATGCCGGTGGTGTTGCTACTTCCGGATTGGAAATGTCACAGAACGCTATGCATCTCAGTTGGAGTGCTGCCGAAGTGGACGAGAAACTGCACGCAATTATGCACGGCATTCATGCACAATGCGTAAAATATGGGACAGAACCTGACGGTTACATCAACTACGTGAAGGGAGCTAATATTGCAGGCTTCATGAAGGTGGCTCACGCTATGATGGGTCAGGGAATTATTTAAAGGAAAACTTTGTTTAGTTGTATTTGTATTTGTGGTTTGTGCTGCCCCTGCCTGTGAAGGCGTAGGGCAGTACTTTTTTTCATTCTTCATTCTTCATTCTTCATTTTTTAGTCTACCTTTGCATCTCAAAATTATAAATAACAAAGAGATGTTACAACCTGAATTGAAACTGAGACGCGATAAAATACGCGTCTTGATGGCTCAACAAGAGATTGATGCCGCTCTTATCACTTGCAATGTAAATTTAATCTATACGTATGGACGTGTTGTCAGTGGTTATCTTTATTTACCTCTGAATGCCCCGGCACGTTTGTTTATCAAACGCCCTAATAATATTGAGGGGGAACATATTTATCCTATCCGTAAGCCGGAGCAGTTGACTGATTTGTTGAAAGAGTGCGGGTTACCTTTGCCCACAAAGTTAATGTTGGAGGGAGATGAATTGTCGTATACTGAATATACCCGTCTGGCAGCTTGCTTTCCGGAAACGACGGTTGTGAATGGTACACCTATTATTCGTAAGGCACGCAGTATAAAGACGGATATTGAGATTGAGATGTTCCGCCGGTCGGGTGCTGCTCACGCGAAAGCATACGAGCGGATTCCTTCTGTTTATCAACCGGAAATGACAGATCGCCAGTTGTCTATTGAGATAGAACGTCTGATGCGCTTGGAAGGTTGCCTGGGTATTTTCCGGACTTTTGGACAGAGTATGGAGATATTTATGGGAAGTCTGTTGGCTGGTGATAATGCTACTGCTCCTGCACCTTATGATTTTGCTTTAGGAGGTGAAGGACTTGATCCGTCTATACCTATCGGTGCAAATGGTGCAATGTTGCAACCCGGACAGAGTCTCATGGTGGATATGGGTGGAAACTTCAATGGATATATGGGTGATATGAGCCGTGTGTTCTCTATTGGTAAATTGCCGGAGAGAGCTTATGCTGCTCATCAAACTTGTCTGGAAATACAGGAAGCCGTAACAGAAAAGGCAAAACCAGGGGCTGTGTGCGAAGATCTTTATAATACAGCTATCGATATGGTTACTAAAGCCGGGTTTGCTGATTACTTTATGGGAGCCGGACAGAAAGCGAAATTTATAGGTCATGGTATTGGTCTGGAAATTAATGAAGCCCCTGTACTTGCTCCGCGTATGAAACAGGAGTTGGAGCCGGGCATGGTATTTGCGCTTGAACCGAAAATCGTATTACCGGGTATTGGTCCGTTGGGCATCGAAAATTCTTGGGCAGTAACAGTGGACGGGGTAGAGAAGTTGACGCTGTGTAAGGAAGAGATTATAGAAATGTAGGATAATTATGAATTATGAATGGGCTGCGCAATCATGCCGCATGGCAATTCATAATTCATAATTCATAACTCACAATTACTCTCACTCTCCTTCGTAATATTCACACAAGAAGTACCGCGCAATGAAGTCCCAGTTATCATGCAATACTTCTTTTCCACCGGGGAAAGGGAGTTGCAGATCAGGGAACAACCCTTTAGCCATACCATATTTTACAAGATCAAAGGGACAAGCTCCCGGATAAGTGAATAATTTGAATCCTCTATCAGCAGCATTTGCTGCATTGTATGTTGGATTATGCGGATCGCAGAAACAATAGGAAACATTCGGGGCAATCAACATACCTTTGGCGTTGGCATAGATTACGAAGTTCCTTTCATTTTTTAATTCGGGTAGCAGGCTTTCATTTTTATTTTCCCATTTCAGTTCTTCTATAAAGAATTTACATAGCTCGTCATATACGGAGAAGTACAATAGTGGTTCTCCTTTACTGTATGCCAGACAATTTTCTACATCTTTCTTGAGTTGCATTCCCGGTTTAATTTCGGGTAATGGCACTTGAGGCATTTCTAATAAATCCAATCCCATCACCCAAATAGGAGAAGAAGGTTCATCGCAAATAGGTGCTTCTTCGAATGAAGCATCCATTAGATCATACGCTTCTTGGCTGAGTGCCAATAAATCGGGGTTATGAGGGTTTTGGACGATAACTTCGTCTTCTTCAAAAATAGCATATCGGGAGAAGAGTGTCCATTGTACAAATGACAAGTCCTCTACGTTGATCTCATCAGGAGTATATGCATCCGTCAGCGTATAGAAGGGCAGATAAGATTTATACAGTCCATAGTATGCATCTGAAAACTCTTTCCAGCCACCTGATTGGGCTATGCAGTCTTGGAAGTAGAGAGCTAATGAAATGGCAGCATCTACTCTTTCCGTTTCAGATTTTTTACAGTATAATGGAGATTGATCGATCAAAAGAAGTAGTTGACTGGCGAAGTGCAAATACCAAGTGTCGGTCGGAACTTGTTTACTGCGTTCGTTAGCTGCTAACCAACGCTTCATGTAAATTCTTGATTGTTTCATGTTGTTTTACTTTATATTAGACAAAGATAGGGCTTTCCCTCGAACTTGTGTTCCTGCCGTCGGATATATTTACCGAGTCAGTGAGAATTTCATACTGAAACCGAAGTCGGCACTGACAACCGGGTACGAACTGGAAGATATCAGTGGGGTATTTTGCTGGCGATCGTAGTAGAGACGTAAAGTCAGAAGACGACTTAGGGTATAGTCTGCAGAACAAGATATTTTAAGGGCTTTGTTCCCATTGGTAGCCTGGGCAAATCCTTGTTGTATATCACGGCAAAGGGCCGACTGGTTACGGAATGATATATCGGCGCGAAGAGCAAGATCATGGCTGACACGATTTTTACTGTCCTTTACATTGCGGCGGCTGAATAAGTTGAAGTTTACAATCTTGTATCCCAAACCGATTACAAAGTCACGTGAGGCTGTTTCTACCAGTTGGCATGCACTCATACTAAGATTCAGAATACGACTGGTTTTATATTCTACTTTGGCGGTAAGTCCATTTTTGAGAGTAGCATCCATACCAATGAGGGGAGAGAATTGCTCGTTGATGGATACCATGCTGATATCGAAACGGGATGAAGGAATGGGATTTCCCGTTTGTACATCTTCTACAAAACCAAGATCGCCCATATAGCTCATGAAACTTTGGAAAGTATTGTAGCTGCCGACACTATATGTACTCCGGTAAGCGTGATTCAGATTGACGCTGCGGAAATTCTTTTTGAACCAGGCTATCTTGGTGAGTCCGGTATAGGTAATGCGCCAGTTCGGCATCATGGAGAATAGGCTGGGGAAGAAGTCGAGGGCCGAGTTCCGGGCATTCCTTCCGGTATAGGCGGCAAGGAAAGCAGGTATCATTACGTCTGGTGAATGTTTGCTGATAGTACCGTTGGCTGGATCGAATGTCTTACCGGCAAAGGTGCTGCCTTGTGGGTATTGTGTGCCAATGAACTGAGTTTCCACACGATCCCGGATAACATCGAGGTTGCGACGGAAGCGTTCGAAAGTACCGGAACGGTAGCCATCTCCGGCACTGTGTCGTTCGAAAGAACTTCCGATAGAAATGATGCTCATAGAGAAATTGCCACTGCGGGTATCCGGCATGCCTGCGAACATATATTGCATTTCGCGACTGCGGTTACGGGTACGATTTGCAGTGAGGTCTATTTTGAGATCACGTATCGGTTCCAGAGAAATACGTAGTTGTAAGTCTTCCAGTGCATTACTGCTGGCCGGACTGACAATGGAGTCGTTACAAACAAGCCAATCGTTTTGTAGGGCACGGTCAATGTAGCCATCTCCGGTAAGACCAAAAGCAAAGTCTATTCCCGGAGCAAGGAAGCCACCATGCTTTTTTTGTCCGAACATGTCACCGACTTCAGGACGGAAGCCGGGAAGGGTCATGGCATATGTATTCTTGTACGTAAAGCTGAAATTGCGCACGCTCATAGCGAAGCGGGCGGTATGTTGCCCGAATTTATACCACCAGCCATCTTCCGGATTGGGCCCGGGAATGATCGTAAGTTTAATGCGTGCCGTATCTTTTGTATCGATACGGAGGGAATTGGCACTTAGGACCTTATAATTTACAGGATAACGACGCCCGTTTACTGTAAGTGCACTGACTTTGGGACGACGGGAGTTCATATTGTGCTGTATCGTGAGGGTGGTATCTGCACGTAGTTGTACTTCTTTATCGTAGCGGCGTGGCTTCTGTTCTTTGGGGGATGTCGGTTTGCGATACGAGGCAGAGAAACGACGGTTTACTTGCTTCAGATAGGGGATCTTGTTATATAATGCTTCAAGGTTGAAACGGGAATTTACATCGATACTTCGTTGATTGCTAACAGTATTTCCCATTTCTATGCCTTCGGATAAAGAGACACCACGATCCCAGTTATAGGAAGAAGCAAAGCGGAGATCTGCACTGATCCAGTCAGTGGCAGGGAATTTATCAAATGGGAGTTTATAGGTAGCATTGAATGTCTGCTGGAAGTCGATGGGACGGCCGAGTGAGAGCAGGCTACGGCGGACAGTATCCTTCCAGGCTGTGTATTCGTCAGGATAAAGGTCTTTATTCACTACGCCGTAGGGCTCTACAATTTCAGCGTGGGTAGCAGAGGTGAAATTGAAGCGAAGGCTTTTTGTCAGGTCCCAGCGCAGGGCAAAGTCACGGTTCCAGAGAAATTCTTTGGCTACAGAGATTGGAATACTTTCGATACTGATGTCTCCATTGCCCACGGATGTTCCGGAGGTCAATGCTTCTAGGTCACGGAGTTGCAGTTCGTAGTAATGGCGTGTCATGTCGGTATTGAATGATATACTTTGAGGTAGCCAGTTTAGATTGAGTTCCTTAATAAAACGCATCCAGGGAGACTTGTTTTCCATGTTTTTGAAAGGTTCCCATGGACGGTATATGGGAGCGTAGTTATAAGTCATAGCAGCATGCCAGTCTGTTTCATTTTCATAGGCGGTAGTACTGCCTTGATTATGACGTAGGGAACGGGAGTAGCTGAAAGTAAAGTTTCCCGGATCGTATGGCATGGGAGTCTTACTGGTGATACCCAGTCGTGCATTGCTGAGGCTAAAATTACGGTAGGTAGTAATTTCACGGGCTATATTCATCAGTGAGTCGCGTTCCCAATCGGTGGTGCAGGCGTCAAGTGCATCATCCAGTAACATATCTTTGTCCAGTGGATTATACTTGGGCGTGGTGGCTTCTTTGGAGTAGGAGAAATAAATGGGCGCAGTCAGTTTGGCTTTCTTGGGAAAGAAGCGTCCAAGGTCGAATGTAGTAGTGAAGCTGTATTGATAGTAGTCATCCAGACGGCGTTCGCTGACACTTTGTTCCAATCCGCCGAAACCGGCTGTTTCCATGTGTCCGGCCAGATTGATGCTACCTATATCAGAGAGTTGCACATTGAGATTGCCTTGTGCAGCCCAACCACCTTCTTCATTGAATTCAGTGAGACGCAGTTCGTTTACCCAGATTTCTGCCGACTTGACGGTACGAGAATTATTGCGAACTCCGATCATCAGAGTTTTTACCTCTGCCAACGACGGATTACCGATTACACTTATTTTGTTAGCGGGCTTATCCGGATCGTATTCAGAATAGACTTTGGCATAGGTTACACCACTATTTGAAATATTCTTCAGGCGATTGCGTGCTTTTTTTGCATTGGTCAGCACACTGAGGTCGATATCCAGATTATTTGACTTAGGCCAGACGGCAAGGCAACCGGCAGCAGTGCTTCCATTATACTCTCCGTGGGGAGTGAGTGTGAGTGGAATTTCGTATTCATAATAATTGCTACGATAGTCTGAACCGAGGCGGATAAATACGGAGAGCTCACCGTCTTGTGGGTCAGTACTGAGATCGGGTAAGGCTTCGGCATGGGCAAACATTTGCAGGCGTTTGTACTGCCTCATGTCCATACCGGTATTTTTGTAGACGGCACGGGCATCACCGGGAGCCAACTTTTCCAGCTTCAAGCTCATGGCTTGTTCATTCTGTTGACGGAGTTGCGGTTGTCCGGGATCGATGACGCGGGAAATTCCAGGAGGCATCACATAGTTTACCGGGGTGCGATCACCGTTTTCTTCGATGTTGACGGCAGATACATCCAATGTAGCGGAACTGGTGGTAGAAGCACCTTGCTGTGTGTTGTTCAAGGCATCGGTATAGGTACGCCATTCACCACGTACTAATTCGAGTGTGGCGAAACGTAGTACAACGGGTTTCTCAAATCCGGTCAGGAACATACGCATGAAGCGGATGGATTTAAAATCTTTAATGCTTCCCACTGCCTCGCCACTGCGTACAGGTACTTTGAACTGATACCAGGTCACTTCTTCTGTTTGTCCGTTGCGCAGGCGGACGCTGACTGTTCTTTTGTCGGTGATATAGTTTTGCCCTACTTTCAGATCGGTGGGAGCAAGGCGGACACGATATTGGAAATATTTCTCAGTCTCGTTCAGTGTATTGTCCTGATTGATATCTTCTACATCGGGTACGGTTTTTGAGGATATGTCATATCGCTCAGGAGAGTCTTCACTGGCTGTGGAGTTACCTTCGGTATTGTTGTAGTATTTATAACGCTCCAGGATACTACGTTCCTCCCGGTCGTAATCGCTACCCCGGAAATAGTGATAAGTATCACCGGCCGGGTCATTGTAGAACTTCTGGTAAGCTTCGGCATTAACGATGCCTTGTACTCGTTCCAGATATTTCTGATACGTGGAGAAAGTACGTTCGTCTTCTGTGGAGAGTCCGTTCAGACCGACATCCTGGCGGCGGCGTGCACCGGAAGTATTATCGAAGGCATACACTACGCTACGGTCCCTGGGGACACGTCCCCAGACGGTTTCTTCGGTTTTTGTCATATCTCCATCAATGGGCAGACCATTTTCAAAGAATTTCTTGCCGTCTTTCAATATATCTTCGGATACTTCTCCGAGATTGATATAAAGGTCACCTCCGCGGGCGGTAGAAGTCGTATTTTTAATAAGTGTACCATCTTCTGTATAGATGAAAGGATCGAGTAGCCAGAATGAAACATACTCGATATTTGCAGCTTCAAAGTCACTTGTATCCAATTTGCGCATCATACCTCCCCAGCGTTTCTCCGGATTACGTAGAGTACCATCCGAATTCATATCCGTATCGAGATTATAGGGTCCCCGTTCCTGCGGGTAATATGCCAGGTTCAGTACATTCATAGAGGCTGACTCCTGATAAGGGGTTTCCTTATTAGGAAAAAGTTCTTGTTCATATACTTCGCGTACGTAGTGGTTACTAAGTTGGTTGAGATCATTTTTGATGTGTGTCGGTGTCAGCGAAGAATTGCGTCGGGTAAAAAGTCCGTCGATATGATACCATGCCAGTAATGCCCGGTTTTTTCCATAGTTTATATCATTACTGAGTGATGCTTCGGGAAAGAGGGCGGAGGCGGAAGGGCTGTAGGGAGTGCTTGCCAGCATCCAATATGAGGGCTGGCGAAGGTCGATACCACTTTGCGTACTTTCAAAGTCATCGATGTACGAAGCGTTTTGTTGCAGTCCTTTGGCATGTCCCGGAATGAGGTGGGCGAATTCCACACCCAGATTGATACTACTGGGGACGGTGGCATTGACAAAAGGTAACTTATCTATCATATTTGTCAGCCATTGACTCTCTTTCTTCCATGAGGCGTTTACCCCCCATAAAGTGTTGGAGAGGGGTTCGTCGCCCATTGCAACTTTGCTCGTCAGCGGTTTTTCGCTGAGGTGCATGATGCTTCCTCCGAAAGAGAAGTTTTGCGAGAAATCATAAGTGAAGTTTAGCCCCATCATCGTTTTGCGCTGCATGCTGTAAAGTGTGTTGCTTTCCAGATTTACACTGATGGCTGTGCCGGCATCTATGATGCTTTGGTTGAGGATGGTAACTATTCCCAATGTGTAATCTACTGTGTAGTCGGAATTTTCCACCAGCGTCATACCACCAGCTGTTACACGTACCGACCCTTGTGGAACATTCATGGCTCCCAATCGTATTTCATTTGCATTGGAGGCACGGTATTCTCCCGTTAATCGGTATTTATTCTTCTCCGCAGTTTGCCTGGCAACAGTACGGGTAGAGTCATAGAGTTCCTGAAATACGTATTTATCTGCCAGTGCATCATTGCCGATTGCTTTTCGCAAATGACTGCCGAAAGGTTCTACAACTGGAAAATAAATACGTCCGTCTACAGCAGTTACAGTATAGCCTTCTACAAAGTCGAAGAAACCGTCTGTACCAGTTTGGTTCTGGCTATTGAGGCGGTCGAGGTTCATGACGCGTAATAGAGGCATTTTGGCAATCTTGCCTTCGGGAATATAACGTAGATACACACCTGTCGTATCACTTTGGTAGGTGATATTCAACTGGAACTTCTCCTTCTGAACAGAGTAGGCATTGAGACTATAGACATTTTTCATCATCAGATCCCAGCAAGCGGCATCGGGAGAGTTAGCCGTATTCTTCAATAGTTTAACAAATAAACTTTGCCCTGTCTCTTTGATATCAGAAGAAAATTCACCTACCTGATAACTCCGTCCCCCCAGTGTGTATTCAAAAGCGACTGCTAACACTTCATCCGGTTGCAGAGTTTGTTTTAGTGAAATATAGCCTAACTTACTGTTCAAAGTATATTCCGAAGAAGTGAGAAGTCGGGCACTTTCAATCTTCTCATAATCCATACCTCCCTCTACACCGGGAATATTGTTCATGGTGTTGCTTACCTGGCTGATGTCGCGGGCAGCGGCATAGGTACTGGTCATCTGCGCATAAAGGGTATTGGCATTGTTGGTGGGTGCATTGACATTGGAAGTCGGGTTGGATGGGTTTCCTGTTCCCTGCCAAGCTGTGTTGTTACCAATATGAAAGGCTTCCCCGAGGTCAGTTAATGCTACAATATTGCGGGGGGTATCATAGTTGTTTCGTTTATTGGTTACCCATACTTCAATTCGGTTAATTGTAACTCCCGAAAGGATGTTTGGAAGTTGGGTCAGGTTTTTGTCATAAGTATCCCGGAAATAATGGGCTAGAAAAAAGTGACGATTTTCTTCGTAATTATCTGCGGAGAAGTCGAACGTAGTGGTTTGTGCACCACCGCGACTTGTCACTGTTTTGGCTTCACTCTCTTGCTGGCTGATAACAGCTTGTAGCTTTAGCTTGCCAAATTGCAGGTCTGTACGAATACCGAACAGTGCGGATGCTCCGCGTATCAGTGAGTTATTGGTGGACATGCTCACATTACCGGCTTCAATCAGTTTGATGATCTCATCTTCTTTTCCCTCATATTTCAGTTTCAGTCGTTTGGTGTCAAAATCAAAGGTAGCATCGGTGTTGTAGTTCATGTTCATATTCACCTTGTCACCTACTTTTCCATTGACGTTGATATTGATTTTCTCGTCAAAGTCAAAACCGAGTGTTTTGCGTTGACTTTCCGGAAGTGAGGGGTTCTTCACATTTTTGTACGTCATGCCGAAGCTGAGTTCTGCATTACCTTGTGTACGTATCTGTACCCCACCGGGACCAAACAATTTCTCTGCCGGACCAAGGTTGAACTTCATATCCATAAAGTCGAAAGCCTCTTTTCCTTTGCCGATTTGTTCTCCGTTCTTTTGGCGGTAATAAGATTGCATGGATTGTTTCAATGTCCAGTCCAGATATTCTTCGGGAGTTAGTACCATCGGTACATCGATTTCGGTATTCCCTAATTTTGTGCGTATGTAGTACCTGTCTGTTTTTGCATCATATTCTGCTTCGGTTCGTAGGTTCATGGGTGATTGCAGGTCGGCAGGGTGGGGAGAAAGGTCTTTTAGTGTACCCGGCACGGTCTTGCGAACGGAATATCGCGGAGCTATTGTATCCTGTACATTTTCCGCTTTTTGTGTATTCTCCCCATTTACATTCTGTCCCATAACGACAAAGTTGCTAGGCATGAGCCATAGCAGCAATAACCAAATGATATGTCGTATACGAGGAGACTTCATGTGTGTTTAATTGAATAAGTTACGAGCTACAAGCTACGGGTAACAAGTTACTGAACTATACCCGTGGACGAATAATTATTCGTTCGGCTATCACGCTGAAAAGCTCTTGTCGCTCGTTGCTCGTAGCTTGTCACTTAATTTAGCGCATAGTGCTAAATTAGAGTCTTTTTAGCGCCAACTTAATAACTTGTTCCACTGGCGCATCTGGCTCTTCTTTCAATATTGCCAAAACTACCTTTTGTGATGGTGCCTGTGCAAATCCCAACATTGTCAATGCTGCAATAGCTTCTTCCTGCACTTGTGCATTAGCAGCAGATAACATTCCGCCGAGACTTCCTATCGTACTTCCTGCGCTTGCAGTACCTATCTTGATTTTATCTTTCAAATCCACAATCACCCGTTGGGCTGTTTTTAATCCGATACCTTTCACTGTCTTCAGTAAATTGGCATTTTCAGTACTGATAACATTCACCAGTTCTGCCGGTGAAAGTGCCGAAAGTATCATTCGTGCAGTATTACCGCCAATGCCCGAAACGGAAATCAACAACAAGAATAATTCACGCTCTTGTTTATCTGCAAAGCCGTAGAGGACATATGCATCCTCACGTATAGCCTCGTAGATATATAGTTTGCACTCTTTTTTGCCTTGGATGGCAGCATACGTATTTAATGAAATATTAACGGCATATCCCAATCCGTTACAGTCGATAACTGCGGTTGCCGGGCTGAGCTCGGCAAGTCCGCCTCTAATGTATTCTATCATAATACTTACTATAACGCGCGCGAGCGAAGAATATTGTGTGAAAGAGTTACAAGTTACGAGTTACAAGCTACAAGCTCCTTTCGGTATAATAGCGCAGCCACTCGTAGCTTGTAGCTCGTAACTCTTTTATCTTGTTAATAAAGAAAAAACTCTGTGGAACACTGAATCGTTTTGTGGTTAATTTGAATGAAAATGATTACTTTTGTGCCGATAAAATAGAAAACTGATAAATAATATCAATAAAAGAATGAAAAAAGTAAGAGCAGCCATTGTTGGCTATGGCAATATCGGGCAATACGTGCTCGAAGCGTTGCAAGCGGCTCCCGACTTTGAAATTGCCGGTGTAGTACGCCGAGCTGGAGCTGAAAATCGTCCCGCAGAACTGAGTGAATACCCTGTTGTAAAGAATATCAAGGAATTGGAAGGCGTTGATGTTGCAATTCTTTGTACACCAACCCGCAGTGTAGAGACTTATGCCAAAGAAATCCTTGCACTTGGCATCAATACGGTTGACAGCTTCGATATTCATACCGGTATTGTAGATTTGCGTCGCACACTGTCTGCTTCTGCAAAAGAGCATAATGCAGTTTCTATTATTTCTGCAGGTTGGGATCCGGGAAGCGACTCTATCGTACGTACTCTGTTGGAAGCGATTGCTCCGAAAGGAATTACTTATACAAACTTTGGTCCTGGAATGAGTATGGGACATACAGTAGCTGTAAAAGCTATTGATGGTGTAAAGGCTGCTCTTTCCATGACTATTCCTACCGGAACAGGTATTCACCGCCGTATGGTTTATATCGAATTGAAAGACGGTTATGAGTTTGATAAAGTATCTGCTGCCATCAAGGCAGATCCATATTTTGTGAATGATGAGACACATGTGAAATTAGTTCCCAGCGTAGATGCTTTGCTTGACATGGGACATGGTGTAAACCTCACTCGTAAAGGAGTTTCCGGTAAAACTCAGAATCAATTGTTTGAGTTCAATATGCGCATTAATAACCCTGCACTTACTGCTCAGGTATTGGTTTGTGTAGCTCGCGCTTCCATGCGTCAACAACCAGGTTGTTACACTATGGTAGAGGTTCCGGTTATTGATCTTTTGCCGGGAGATCGTGAAGAGTGGATCGGACATTTAGTGTAAGAAAATACGATTATATAGAAAAGGATGGCCAAGGTAATATTGGTCATCCTTTTTTATTGGGGTAAATCTAAAGTTCTCTTAGAACAGGAACCGCAGAATATCATTAAAGTTTGCCCAAAGCAGCAATCCGAATAACAGGAACATACCCACCATTTGCGCACGTTCCATAAACTTATCACTTGGTTTGCGACGAGCTACAATCTCATAGATAAGGAATAGTACATGTCCGCCATCCAGTGCCGGAATAGGCAGAATATTCATGAAGGCGAGGATAATAGAAAGGAATGCTGTCATGTACCAGAACTGATGCCAATCCCATGTAGCAGGAAAGATGCTTCCGATAGTTCCGAAGCCACCCAATTGCTTGGCACCTTCTTTAGAGAAGAGATATTTCATCTGTCCTACATAGCCTTTCAGCGTTTGTACTCCCAATGCTGCACCAGCGGGGAAAGAGGCCAGAAAACTATATTCTTTCTTTACAACCGGCAGTAACTGATTGGTTGCCGTACGTACCACTGCACCTATCTCATAGATTGAATCTGTAGCAAAAGTTATGGTATCTATCACTCCGGCACGTGCATAAGTCAATGTGATATAATGAGAAGCAGAATCCGCTTTCTGACGGCGTAACATCTCTTCTTTGAAATCGAAATAAGCAATGTTCTTTCCGTCCAATTGCATAATACTGTCACCCGCTTGCAGGCCGGCAAGGGCAGCAGGACGGTTGGCACAAATACTATCAATAACATATGGATAGCGGAATGAGGCAAAACGTACACTGTCAGCCAGCAGACGCTCCATGAAATTCTCAGGAATATAAACGGATACCTCTTGCCCATCACGGCGTACTGTTACTTGGCGGGCATCGACAACGCTTGTCAGCATGTCACCACCGTAACGTTCAAAGGGTACACCATCAGCAGATATCAGTACGTCACCGTCACGGAAACCGATAGCTTTTGCCGTTTCGTTGAATTCCATACCCAGCGGGGCCTTTTGTACCGGTACGTATTCATCTCCCCAAGTAAAAAGTATCATAGAATAGATGAATAATGCCAATATGAAATTGAACAATACACCACCTATCATGATTAACAACCGTTGCCATGCCGGTTTGGCCCGGAACTCCCACGGTTGCATTGGCTGTTTCATCTGTTCGGTATCCATAGACTCATCTATCATACCTGCTATCTTTACATAACCACCTAACGGTAGCCAACCAATACCATATTCCGTATCACTATTTTTCGGCTTGAACTTGAACAGGGTAAACCAAGGGTCGAAGAACAAACAAAACTTTTCTACCCGTGTCTTGAAAAGACGGGCGAAGAGGAAGTGCCCTCCCTCATGAACGATAACGAGCAACGAAAGGCTCATAACGAGTTGCAGGGCACGAATCAAAAATGTTTCCATCTAATAATTTTTCTATTTTACTATTTACAATTTACTATATTAAATGCGGCTTATCATTGATACCGCTATCACTTTATAAGTTCTTGTGCAATACGGCGTGTCATCGCATCCGTAGCTACATAGTCTTCATATTCCGGTTTTGCCACAAATGATACGATAGACATTGCTTTCTCTATCACATCACTCATGCCGAGGAATGAAATCTCATCCCGCAGGAAAGCGGCAACTACCACTTCATTGGCTGCATTCACGATACAAGGCATATTTCCGCCTTTATGCAAAGCTTCGTAAGCCAAAGCCAGATTACGGAAACGGGTAATATCCGGTTGTTCGAATGTCAGGTTTGTGCACATCTTGAAATCTAACCGGGGAAATGAAGCCTTCAGGCGGTGCGGATAAGAGAATGCATACTGAATAGGCAGACGCATATCCGGCATACCCAATTGTGCTTTTACTGCACCGTCTTCAAACTGCACCATCGAATGTATAATAGATTGCGGATGTACTACCACTTCAATCTGATCCGGACGAACACCGAATAACCATTTTGCTTCTATCACCTCGAACCCTTTGTTCATCATTGAAGCGGAATCAATTGTGATCTTCGCTCCCATATCCCAATTAGGGTGTTTCAAGGCTTGGGCTTTGGTTACCGTAGCCAGTTGTTCCATTGTGCAATTGCGGAACGGGCCACCGGATGCCGTAAGGATCACCTTCTCTATCGGATTGCCGAGTTCCCCCGCTAAACATTGGAAAACGGCTGAATGTTCGGAATCTACCGGTAATATAGGTGTACCGGATAGGCGTGCCATATCGTTAATCAGCTCACCTGCCACAACAAGCGTCTCCTTGTTGGCAAGAGCGATGGGTTTACGGGCACGAATAGCATTCATGGTTGGTTTCAGTCCGGCATAACCTACCATCGCAGTCAGTACGATGTCAATTTCCGAGTCTTCCACAATTTGGCAGATAGCATCCGTTCCTGCATATACTTTGATAGGCAGATCGGCGAGGGCTTCTTTCAGTTGGGCATATTTCGTTTCGTTGGCTATAACTACCGCTTCAGGCTTGAATTTCCGAGCCTGGGCAATGAGTTCTTCTACACGGTTGTTGGCGGTCAGCACATACGCTTCGTACTGGTCGGATTGTTCTTCAATCACTTGTAATGCCTGCGTACCTATGGAGCCGGTAGAACCGAGTATAGCAATTTGTTTTTTCATTTATCTATCACTTAAAATACAATATATTGTTCCGGATTCACCGCCCGTCCTTTGTGCCATAACTCAAAGTGCAGGTGAGGACCGGTTGTCAGTTGTCCGCTGTTTCCTACCAAAGCAATAGCCTCTCCGGCCTGTACAGTGTCTCCTTCACGTTTCAATAAGGAACTGCAATGCTTATATACGGATATAAAGTCTTGATTATGTTGTACTTCTATCACATACCCTGTTTCGGCCGTATAAGTACTCAAGATAACTGTACCATCCAGCGTAGCAAGTACGCTCTCTCCGGGATTGGCGGCGATATCCGTACCGTAATGTTTTCTGTCAGCATCAAATTTTTCTGTAATCATCCCTCGCGTGGGACGATAAAATATCAATCCTTCTATGTCCGGGCGGGCTGTAATGCTTGTCAGGTTATACTTTTCTGTCTCTTCATATTGTTTCCGGAACTCCGCTTCCCGCTGTGTGCGTTCCATCAACGAGTCTTCGCGTACGGTAGTCAGTGAGTCCATATTGTGTACAGTATCTACCCGTATGGTTCCACTGAAAATATCCTGTATATTCATGATATACAAATTCTGGCGATCTACCAACTGTTGAAGTGAATCTACTCGTAAAGCATTCTCTACCACCTGGGCACGGATTTCACTGTTCATGTATCCCGGCAAGTAGTTGCGCAACGGAGTGAAAGCAATGATAACTGAGGCAACCAGAAACAAAACAGTCAACACAGAAAGTAATACCGAGATGCCGTTTAACTTGGATACACGGAGACCGACTACTTCTTCGAGTGTATTCTCGTTGATGATAGTCAGCTTATATTTGAATTTGATATTACTCCAGAATGCTTTATGTCGTTTCTTTTTCACCATACGCGTTTATCACTTTATCGCCCTATCGCTTTATCACTCATATTACACTTCCTCTGTTTCATCCAAAGCCAGCAATCCTTTGGGTAAATCCATTGTGATTACTTTGTGCTTTTGGTCAATGTTCAGGATGAATTCTTCTTGTGCAGGAATCAGTAATTCTTCTCCCTGATGATCAACTACAAACAAGGTATTGATGGTTGCAGTATCCACCTCTGTCACTTCTCCCAAGTCTCCGTAGTTAACTTCTTCTACGCGGAAACCTACAAAGAAATCCCAGGTCAGTTCTCCCGGTCCGGCATCTTCGGCATGTTTGGCAGGAAAGTAAACTTCCACGTTGGTGAACATCCGTGCACGTTCCGCCGTATCTACTCCTTCCAGTTTTACCAATGCGGTGGAGTCGGAGCGGAAACGGTATTCTTCCAGGAAGAAAGGTACGAAAATACCATCCAACAGGCAGATTAGGTATTCAGCTTCCACCCGGTCAAAAATGTCATCGGTGAATGTGAATGACAACTCACCGTGAATGCCGTGCGGTTTGTTAAATACTCCTATCTTATATACATCTTCTCTTTTTATCATCTTATCATCCTACCATTCTTAATCATCTTCCACCATCCTATATCATATTCTCGTAATTCTTGCTCCGATAGCATTCAGGCGTCTTTCAATATCCTGATACCCCCGGTCGATTTGTTCAATGTTGTGGATACGACTGCTTCCTTCCGCACTCATGGCGGCAATCAGCAATGCAATACCGGCACGAATATCAGGTGAAGTCATATTCCCGCCTCGCAGACGCATGGCATGGTTATGACCAATGACAACGGCACGGTGAGGATCACAAAGAATAATCTGTGCTCCCATATCTATCAGTTTGTCCACGAAGAACAGGCGGCTCTCGAACATTTTTTGATGAATGAGCACGCTGCCTTTTGCCTGAGTGGCAACTACGAGCATTACACTTAGCAAGTCCGGCGTCAGTCCCGGCCAGGGAGCATCGGCAATAGTCATGATGGAACCATCTATGAACGACTCTATCTGATACGTTTCCTGTGCAGGAACATAGATATCGTCTCCCCGTTGTTCCAGTTTGATGCCCAGACGGCGGAAACTTTCAGGGATGATGCCCAGGTTTTCATAAGAAACATTCTTGATGGTGAGCTCACTTTGCGTCATGGCTGCCATACCGATAAAACTGCCGACTTCGATCATATCGGGAAGTATCGTATGTTCGGTGCCGTGCAGTTCGTTCACTCCTTCAATGGTCAGTAGATTGGAGGCAATACCTTGTATCTTGGCGCCCATGCGGTTCAGCATCTTGCAAAGTTGTTGCAGATACGGTTCACAGGCAGCATTATAAATGGTGGTTGTTCCTCTGGCCAGTACCGCTGCCATCACAATGTTGGCAGTTCCGGTTACCGAAGCTTCGTCCAACAACATATAGGTGCCTTTCAGTTCGCAAGCTGAAATCTCGTATGCTTCGCGTTCTGTATTGTACGAGAAATCTGCACCCAGATTCTGTATGCCGATAAAGTGAGTATCTAGGCGTCTGCGTCCTATCTTGTCACCACCCGGTTTTGAAATCATCGCTTTATGGAAGCGTGCTACCATTGGGCCGATTAACATAACCGAACCTCGCAGACTGGAACACTTCTTCAGGAATTCATCGCTTTCCAGATAACTCAAATCCAGCTTTTCTGCTTTGAAACTATACGTATCAAGCCCTTTTCTGGATACCGTAACGCCCATGTCACGCATCAACTGAATAAGATTATTGACGTCCAATATATCCGGAATGTTATGTACAGTCACCTCTTCGGCTGTCAGCAGCGTGGCGCAGATAATTTGCAATACCTCGTTTTTTGCGCCTTGCGGATGAATTTCGCCGGATAATCTGTGTCCTCCTTCAATTACGAATGATGCCATAAATCTATTAGTACTTTCTCTTATTATTCCGGTTATCTCTCCGGTTGTTCTGATTGTTCATTTTCGGACGGTAGTTCTGGTTGATACGTTCAGCCATTAGTTTGATGATGTCATCCGTCATCTGCAATTTGCCACCCGAATATTCGTTAAGATCTTCTGCAATCTTACGGTCGTCTACCGTATCCTTGTTCCAAGTCATGAAGTCTTTCTTCATGTGGTTGCAGATCAGGGCAATCAGATTCTGCTTTTCATCTCCTTCGGGGAAGTCAATAGCTTTCTTTATCAATACTTCCAGTGTACGGCCGTAGTGGCGGTAACGGATTTTGGTACTGGGATAGGGGATTACTTCCGGACGGGTATTCAGATTATCTTTGCGGATAATTTCATACGGGTAATCAATATCCAGTTTGAAGTCGGACATGATAGCCAGATGATCCCATAGTTTATGTTTAAAATCGGGTACATCACGCAGATGCGGGAACATATTACCCATTATGTTGATAATGGTGTTTGCGCAACGTTGGCGTTCGGCGCGATCTTCGATTGTTAACGCGTGGTCAACCATGTTTTGGATGCTGCGTCCGTATTCCGGCAAAGGCATCCGTTTTTGTTGAGTGTTATATTGCATATATTATAAAAGTTTTTTCGGTTGGGAAGCTACGAACTCTTTCAGGTAGAATGGCTCAAAATACGCTACATCCTTAAAGTCGTTTTCGGCTATTGCTTTTTCAGCAAGTGGAAACATCATCTTTGCCAATGGACGAATATCGTCAATGAAGTGCGCATTGGGATGAGTTATTTTTTCTTTGCACTTGGCTGCTCCGTCTCCAAAGAAATAAACGGGATGTTGATCCAGAAATTCCGTATAAGAGTTTTCGTCTACAATGTCAGCGGCTATGTCGCGCACAGGTTTCAGGGCACGGTCGTAGATAGCAGCATATACTTCCATGCGGCGTGCATCGATCATCGGGCATAGTAATGCGTCTTCGGGTAATTCATCATGATAAAGCAATACCGGTACGCATTGCACCTTCAATGTCGGAAGACCGATCAGCGGAATATTACGTCCGTAGCAAACTCCTTTCGCCATAGATACACCGATACGTAGCCCAGTGTAAGAACCCGGTCCGCAACTCACTGCTACTGCATCAATCGGCATGGCATGACTGTCGGCAAACGACAGAGCTTCGTCTATAAATACTCCCAGCAGAGCGGCATGAGACGGGCCGTTCAGATCTTCTTTGTTAAATACATTTTGTCCATCTTCACTCACAGCAACGGAGCATGCCGAGGTGGACGTTTCAATATGCAAGATACACGACATAGTCTTTTGTTAGTTTAATTGTGGCAAATTTACAGGTTTATTTTCAGATACACAAGCGAATCCAAAAAGGGTTCGGTATCTTTCTTACGGCATAATTGGCAGGTTTTTAGATTATTTCTATCTTTGCTGTCTGATTTTAGGAATAAACGCTGAATTCGTTAACATAAAATAACCGGCACAAGGAGGTCGTTGTATCTGTAATTATGATCGTAGCTATTATTATTGTACTTTTTATTTTGGTGGTGATTTCGATGTACAACTCATTGGTGAGAAAGAGAAATCAGATAGAAAATGCTTTTTCCACTATCGATGTCATGTTGAAACGTCGCTTCGATTTGATCCCCAATCTGGTTGCAACCGTTCAGCAATATGCCAAGCATGAAGCTGATACATTTGCTGCAATAACGGAAATGCGCAACAAGACTTATACTTCTCTTAATGACAGCGAAAAGGCGGACTTTGACAAAATGTTTTCTAAAGTGCGTACTCAATTCTTTGCAGTGGCGGAGAACTATCCCGAACTAAAAGCTTCTGAAAATTTCCTGCAATTGCAGCGTTCGCTCAATGAAACGGAAGAACAGTTGGCTGCTGCCCGCCGCACTTACAATGCTTCTGTAACCGATTACAATAATGCCGTCCAGACTTTCCCTACAAATCTGTTGGCAGGTATGTTTGGCTTTACAAGAAAAGCGGTGCTGACAATTCCGGAAGCAGAACGTGCAACTCCGGATGTAAAGAACTTATTCAATTCATAAAATAGCCGGCAATGGATTATGTAGATTTTGACTCTCTGGCGCAGAAGCTGGCCCCCACATTGCAAGTTCTGGAAAATAAACGTAAGGAACTTCTGAGGAAAGGACGTTCAGAGGGTTTGATTTATGCTGCTATTTTTCTGGTAGTAGGAGTGATTGCTTTGCTAATACTTAAATTGGAAGGGATCTTTGGTCCGATAGTTATTGTTGTTATTTCTGTCATCATTTTTATTACTTGTATCAATAATAAGTCGAAAATATTTTCCTTTTTTTATAAAGAAGAAGTGGTAGATGAAATAATCCATGTCTTTTGTCCGAATGCGACCTATTCTCCGAATGACGGAGTGAGTGAGGATCTTTTTAGAAATAGCGGACTGTTTACTTCTCCCGACCGTTATCATGCCGAAGATCTGATAGAAGGATGTCTGGATAAAACCAGCTTTATCTGTTCCGAAGTACATGCTGAAGAGCGCAGAGCTCGTTCTACTAAGAATGGAGTGCAGTATTATTGGGAAGATATTTTCAAAGGATTTCTTTTCATTGCTGACTTTCATAAAGAATTTCAGGGAGAAACGACCGTTTTGCGGGACAGCTTTTTCAAGATTAAGATGGGAGCTTCGAGAGTGAAAATGGAAAGTCCCGATTTTGAAAAAGTCTTTGATGTCTTTTCCACGAACCAGATTGAGGCCCGCTATCTGATTACCCCTTCCATGATGGAAAGAATGTTGAAGTTGGACAGCAATTTTAAGAAAGGAATTACCATCAGTTTCCGGAATTCTACGATTCTGGTCGCCATTCCGGATTCAAAAAACCGGTTTGAAGCAGATGTGTGGAGTTCTTTGAACGATATGAGCATCCTTAAATCGGACTTTGCAGTGCTCCAATCCTTACTGGAAATTGTAGATGAACTGAACTTGAACACACGTATTTGGAGTAAAGAGTAAGCGATAAACACGTCACTTATTTCTTGAATAATTTTCACTAATGAAAATATTCATGTAATTTTGCGGAAAACTAAAGAATCTTATGATACAATCCATGACCGGATACGGTAAAGCGACCGCTGAACTGTCCGATAAGAAAATCAATGTAGAAATCAAATCGCTCAATAGTAAAGCGATGGATCTGTCAACCCGCATCGCTCCCCTCTACCGGGAAAAAGAAATAGAAATCCGTAACGAAATTGCTAAGGCACTGGAACGTGGTAAAGTGGATTTCAGTCTGTGGATTGATAAAAAAGATGCCTGTGAACTTATTACTCCCATTAACCAGGATGTGGTAGTGGCGTATTACGAACGCATTCGTACCATCTCCGAAACTACCGGTATCCCTGCACCCGAAGACTGGTTCTCTACTTTGCTCCGCATGCCGGACGTGATGACCAAGAACGATATTCAGGAACTAAGCGAGGAAGAATGGAAAGCTGTTCATGCCACTGTACTTCAGGCTATCCAAAATCTGGTTGAATTCCGTATACAGGAAGGCGCGGCTTTAGAGAAGAAGTTCCGCGAAAAGATTTCCAATATTGCCAAGTTGCTGACTTCTGTTGATCCGTACGAAAAAGAGCGTGTAGAGAAAATCAAAGAACGCATCACGGATGCTTTGGAAAAGACCATCAGCGTGGACTATGACAAGAACCGTCTGGAGCAGGAACTCATCTATTACATTGAGAAACTGGATATCAACGAAGAAAAACAACGCCTGAGCAACCACTTGAAATACTTCATTAATACTATGGAGGATGGAAGCGGACAAGGTAAGAAGTTGGGTTTCATTGCCCAGGAAATGGGACGTGAAATCAATACGTTGGGAAGCAAGTCCAATCATGCTGAGATGCAGAAGATTGTAGTGCAGATGAAGGATGAGCTGGAACAAATCAAAGAACAGGTATTGAACGTGATGTAATTACTATTTCAATATGGCTAAACTTATTATCTTCTCAGCCCCTTCAGGGTCAGGGAAATCAACCATTATCAACTATTTGTTGGAGCAGAACCTGAATCTGGCTTTTTCTTGTTCTGCTACCAGTCGTCCGCCACGCGGAACAGAACAGCATGGAGTGGAGTACTTCTTTCTTTCTCCCGAAGAATTCCGTACTCGCATTGCCAATGATGAGTTTCTGGAATATGAAGAAGTGTATAAGGACCGTTACTACGGTACATTGAAGTCTCAGGTAGAAGCTCAGTTGGCTGCCGGACAAAATGTGGTTTTTGATGTGGACGTTGTAGGTGGCTGCAATATAAAAAAGTTTTATGGCGACCGTGCTCTGTCGGTATTCATTCAGCCTCCTTCGGTAGAGGAACTTCGTAAACGTCTGGTAGGACGTGGAACGGATGCTCCCGAAGTGATAGAAGCCCGCGTTGCCAAGGCGGAATATGAACTGACGTTTGCCCCTAAGTTCGATAAAGTCATTGTAAATGATGATTTGGAGAAGGCAAAGGCGGAAGCTTTGCAGGTTATTACAGAGTTTTTGTCTGAATAATTGGTTCCTATGTATACCCCGAAACCTGTTTCTCCCAAGCAGAACAAAGCATTGTTGATTCTCAACATTCTCTTGGCACTAGTTTCTCTTGTGTCTGGATTGATCGCTTTGTATTACCTGCAATGGACAATCATTATTGGTATGTCTGTGGTGCTGCTTTCAAGTTGCATCAATGTTTATACTTGCTGGAAACGTATGAAAACAATAGAATGAAAACAGGTATCTTCAGCGGCTCCTTCAATCCGGTACATATCGGACATCTTGCCCTTGCCAATTATCTTTGCGAGTATGAAGGGCTGGATGAAGTATGGTTTCTCGTAACCCCTCATAATCCGTTGAAGGAAGAAGATGAATTGATGGATGATGCCTTCCGTTTGAAGTTGGTTCAACTTGCCATTGAGGGGTATCCCAAGTTTAAGGCTTCTGATATTGAGTTTAATCTGTCCCGTCCGTCCTATACCATCCATACGCTGGATAAACTGAAAGAAACCTATCCCGACCGGGAATTTTATTTGATTATCGGTTCGGATAACTGGGTGCTCTTTCCCTGTTGGTATCAGTCGGATCGTATTCTTGTTGAAAACCATATTCTTGTGTATCCCCGTCCCGGTTATCCGGTTTCTTCCGATTCCCTTCCGGAGAATGTGAAAGTAGTTTCTTCGCCTACTTTCGAAATTAGTTCTACCTTTATTCGCCGAGCGATGGAGGAAGGGAAAGATGTTCGTTACTTCCTCCATCCGGCGGTTTACGAGGCATTGCTTTCTGCGTTTTCCCGCTGAAAGGAGTATGGCTTATTCTTGATTCCTCTTTATATAAACTACTGAACGTCCTCCGCCCCGTTTGCGAATAATGCCTTCTGCTAAATATTCTTGTAAGTCACAACTGGCACGGCGGTCCGTTATATTCGTCAGGCGGGAGTATTCGGCGCGTGTGATGCAGACATTTGCTTCCAGGAATTTCAGCATCATCTCTTTTCTTTTTTCCGGGGCTACTGCCGGTTTCTTTGTCGTCATCTTCTTGTCCAGCCTTTCCAAATGCATTTGATACCTAACGTACTTTTTGAAGGTTTTGCTTGGGCGGAACTTCACGGTTTCAAACCGTACGGACTCGGCACGAATATCTTTCTTGTTCATGGCGGTCCGCGTGCATTTCAGCGTAGTGCTGAAGTAACCCAGTTCGTCCAATTCCACATTGTAGCCGTCGGCAAGCCAGTCGCCCAGTGCATTGCTGATGGCTTGCATGATGCCCACTATCATGGCGTGCGGCATGTGCTGCTCTTTCACCATTCGTTCCTGAAATTCTTTTGCCGTAATGGTGCCTTTAGAGCGCACACGTGCGTGCAACGGTTTTTTCTTTCCTTCGCCACTGGGATCCGGTGTTTCGTAGAGGTCATAGTAAGTACTCATAATATATGTTTTAAGAGGTTTATACTTCCGTAGAAACAAACTGGCATCGGAACTGCAAGAAACTAATGTCGGATGTGCTACGAACTAATATTTTTCATACTAAAAAATATTCGTACTACAAATATAGTAGTTTCTTACAATAATTGTTCTATTCCCTTACAATAATTATAGAATTTTCTTACAACAATTGATGTATGAATAGTTTTTAGTTAATAAGAAATTAGTTCCTTGCGTTGCGGGGATTAGTTCTTAGTAGGTTTGATATTAGTTTTATGGCAGTGGCGGGAGCCGGCAGGACAATCTCGTTATAATAGGCTTATCGTATATAGAGAGTATCAATTGTTGCGGATTTCCATAATGATTTCATCTACAATATAGGCATCACTGAAAGTATAGAGTTCGGTTTCAGGGTCATGCAGGCGGTTGCAAACCGTTGATGTATAGAAAACATCTAAAGCACGCAATGGAGAAATCTCCAGCTTCTCGGAAAGTCGCATTACGATTCTTCCGATTTTGTTCCACATAAGAAGGTCACTCAACATATATTTAGGGGTTTAATTGTTCAATGGAAACAAAATGTAGGCATTCGTCTATTAGTAATTGGCTTAACAGACAAAATTGGTTGTTAGGCTGGTGTTGCGCTAATTGCCCTAATGCCATCTCTACAGTCATCATGCCGTTTATATAGGCTTCTACTGTATCAATGACGCGGTCGTTTGCCACGCCGCCTTCCACAATGTCGTATGTTGCCCATGGTTTTTCGCCTTTGCGGCTTTTTACAATAAACTCAAGCCATTGTTGGTCGTATTTCTTAAATTTTAGATAGCGGTATTCCTTTTCTATGCGTTCTATATCAAGCTCGTAAATATTGAGTATAGGGGATTCTTGTAGTTGTCTGCCTATGCGAAAGGCCCATCTTTCCGCTTGCTCTCTTATGTTGGTGATATAAAAACCTTGGCCGAAATCAAGATTCTCTCGTCCGGCTTTAGCAATTGGATAATCCACTTTAGTAATGGAGCCGTGATAAACAGTGAGCATATATTTTTCTTTTGAATTAGTGATTTATTCCAGCTTTCTTTTCCCAAATATCCAATGTTTTCAGGATATCTTCTGTTACATATACCCGGCTTTGGGTGTGAAGTACATCATAAAACTCCCAAATATAGTTTTCAATCAGATTGATGCGCTTCATGCGCAAATACATTTCTGATGCCGGACATCCAATAGCACGGGCAGCTGACTCGATGCATGAGGATGCAAATATCGTTTTTAATTCTTCTTCTGTTACTGGCATAATATATTAAAGAATAAAGCTATTGTTGCAAAAGTAGGGATTATCTTTGGAAAGGCATGCAAAAGGCAGGCTAAAATTCATTTCATATATTTGCGAATTCTCCTAATTAATTTGTTCCTTTGTAGAAAGGAGTTTGAAAGAATATGCAAATGGAGCATTCTATAGATATAATAAGGTGAAGCACATCATGTAAAGAACCAATTAATACCTGTGTATTATGAAATACATTCCTTTGTTATTAATCTGTGCACTAATAAGTTGTACACCCGGTAAGAAACAACAAACTTCGACTACCGAAACCAATGGTGTTGCTGTGATTAATTTGTCCGAAAATGTATCGGATGCTTCTTCACTGCCGTTGAGCGATGCCGTTGCTAAAGTAGAGTTTGTGTGTTTGGAGGCAACCAATGAGGCGCTGACAGCAGGCATTCATCTGGTGCAAGTAACAGATCATGATATTTGGATAGCGCATTATAAAGATAATCGTATTCTACGTAGAAGTCTATATTGTAGGTGGAGGCATTCTGGTGTATGATTTTGAAGGGAACTTTAAGAGAAACGTTATAGGGTATAATCACTATAATAAATTTGCAGCAGCTTATACGCAACATGTACTGTTCGAAAACAACTTTTTCATTGCACAAAACATAGCATTGTACAGACCGGTACCCAAAGACTCTTTATGGTCTTTTGCACTGGTAGACAGTTGCTTTCATTTAAAAAAGATGTTCAAGAATCCGGTTCATAAGGGTAGAGAAGAAGGTATCATTAAGAATTGCGCTCAGATGAATTATTTTGCTAATTATTGGAAAGAGGATCTGACCAATATAGATACTTATGGTAGCCAATTAACCCTTAAATATCCCGATACTGATACTATCTATCGATATGACGTCACTCATGAAAGTTTGAGTCCTCAATATTCTATCTTTACAAAAGAAGAAAAAGGAGATTACGAGCAGACTCATTTATGGTTTAGAGAAAGAAAAGCCTTCGATTACTTCTCTATCAGCTCTTATTATCCAAGCAAAGATTATGTCTATTTGGTGGGGAGCAAAGGGGATAAGGTATTGACTTATTGCTACAACAAACAAGATGGAACAGTGAGGGAGCAAAAGCGATAAGGCAAAATTAAAGAACGCCAAGTGCCCTGGTTCAACATACCTTTACGACGTATAGAACGTCCTTTTGTTTTGGATAATGACTTGTTGGGAGGTGAATTTACAGTTGATTATCGTTCTGCCGGTAAGTATTGGATAGATGTGCTGGAACCTTTTAGTGAAGATAACTGGATTGATATAGGTCGGATAAAAGCCACCAAGGCAAAGGATGAAGCTAAAAAGAAAGAACTTGTTGAGGCTCTGGAAAATGTTGGCGAGGAAAGTAATCCGATAGTATTGATTGCGACATTGAAGTAGTAAAAAAAACGGATTTAAGGATGAAGTCTAAGCTGATGAAGAAAATGACGATGAGTTATAAAGAAAATCCCCTTCACACCGAGTGCAAAGGGGATTCCCAATATATAACAACTATAGCTTTCTTACACGATACCTTGTGCCATCATAGCTTTTGCCACCTTCATGAATCCGGCAACGTTAGCACCCTTCACATAGTTCACATAACCGTCAGCTTCTGTGCCATACTGTACGCAGGCTTCGTGAATGTTCTTCATGATGCTCTTCAGTTTCTCGTCTACCTCTTCAGAACTCCAGCTCAGTTTGATAGAGTTCTGAGTCATTTCAAGACCGGATACTGATACACCACCTGCATTGGCAGCCTTACCCGGGGCATACAGAATCTTGGCATCCTGGAATACTTTGATAGCTTCCGGAGTAGAAGGCATGTTAGCACCTTCGGATACAGCCATACAGCCGTTTGCTACTAACTGGCGAGCGTGGTCACCGTTCAGTTCGTTCTGAGTTGCAGAAGGCAGAGCGATGTCAGCTTTTTCACCCCAAGGTTTAGCTCCTTCTACATACTTCACACCCGGATATTGCTCTGCATATTCGCGAATACGTCCACGGTAGAGATTCTTCAATTCCATGATGTAGTCCAGTTTCTCGCGGTCAATACCTGCCGGGTCGTAAACATAACCGTCAGAGTCGGACATTGTCAGAACTTTACCACCCAGTTCGAGAACTTTTTCAGCGGTATATTGAGCTACGTTACCGGAACCTGAGATCAGGCAGGTTTTACCTTTCAGGTCAGTACCCTTAGTTTTCAGCATTTCCATCAGGAAGTAGATGTTACCGTAACCTGTAGCCTCAGGACGAATCAGTGAACCACCGAATTCGCGACCTTTACCTGTGAATGTACCGGTAAATTCACGAGTCAGCTTCTTGTACATACCGAACATGAAACCTACTTCACGACCGCCTACACCGATGTCACCGGCAGGAACGTCAGTCTCAGGACCAATGTGACGCCACAATTCCAGCATGAATGCTTGTACGAAACGCATTACTTCAGCATTGGATTTACCGCGCGGAGAGAAGTCGGAACCGCCTTTACCACCACCCATAGGCAGCGTAGTCAGTGAGTTTTTGAAAGTCTGCTCGAAAGCTAGGAATTTCAGGATTGAAAGGTTTACAGAAGCGTGGAAACGAATACCACCTTTGTACGGGCCGATAGCGTTGTTGTGTTGAACGCGGTAACCCATGTTGGTCTGAATGTTACCCTTATCGTCCATCCAAGTCACGCGGAACTGGTAAACACGGTCGGGGATGCAAAGACGTTCAATCAGATTGACTTTGTCAAACTCCGGGTGTTTGTTGTACTCTTCTTCAATTGTAGAAAGTACTTCTTCCACTGCCTGATGATACTCTGGTTCGTTGGGGAACCGTCTCTTCAAATCTTCTAATACCTTAGCTGCGTTCATAATCTATTTCTTTTATTGGTTATTTTTCAGTTGACGAGAGTTCAGTTGACAAGTTGACGAGGGGTTCAGTTGATAAGGCATTTGCGCTGCCGCAGGGAATTCCTTGTAACTTGTTTCCTCGTATCTCGTTTCCCTTTTTCTCTGTTGCGGTTGCAAAAGTACACATAAAAATGAGACAAACAAACAATTTATAAAGAAAATGCGGTAGAAAACAACATTTTTATTGTTTTCTACCGCAAAAAGGAATAAAAAGACATTATTTATCCTCTCTTTAATGATTTTATTACCGGAATGAACACTAACGCTGCCGAAATGATAAGCGTCATAATGACTGGTCCATCAATTCGTTCGACAGTTGTTAGAACAATGTAGCAAAGTGCTGCCCAAAGCAACATAATGCAAACACTTTGTGATTTCGATAAAGGACGTCTCATTTACCTGCTTTCTTTTTGTCCACGATGGCGTCGATAACTGCCACTGCGGTGATGTTTACGATGTCACGAACAGAGCTTTCGAAGTCGGTGAAGTGGATAGGTTTGTTCAGGCCCATCTGTATCGGACCAATCAGTTCCATTTCCGTATTCATAGCCTGCAACAGTTTGTATGCGGAGTTGGCAGAGCTCAGGTTCGGGAATACGAGGGTGTTCACATCCTTGCCTTTCAAGCGGGTGAAAGGATATTTGGCGTCACGCATCTTGCGGTCCATGGCGAAGTTCACCTGCATTTCACCGTCAATGGCGAGGTCGGGATAGTTTTGCTGCATGTACTCTACGGCTTCGTGTACGCTTACCGGACTACCTTCGGTGTCAGCACCGAAGTTGGAGTAGCTCAGCATGGCCATTACCGGGGTATGGTTGAAGAAACGTACGGTGTGCTCTGACAGTTTGGCAATGTCAATCAATGTTTCGGCATTGGGATGACGGTTGATTAGCGTGTCGGCAAGGAAATACGTACCTTTCTTGGAGTTCAGGATGTGCATCGTACCGAAATGCTTGTATTGCGGTTGTATGCCGATAACTTCCTTGGCTACCTTGATGGTGTTGCTGTACTTCGTATAAAGACCGGTGATGAATGCATCCGCATCGCCTGTTTCCACCATCATCATACCGAAGTAGTTGCGTTCGAACATCTTGTCGTTGGCTTCCTCGTAGGTGGCACCCTGGCGGGCACGTTTTTCAGAAAGGATGCGGGCATAACGTTCGCGGCGTGCTGCTTCGTTCGGATGGCGCAGGTTTACGATTTCGATGCCTTCCAGGCTGAGGTCGAGTTCCTTTGCCAGTTTCTCGATGGTCTCGTCGTTACCTAAAACAATGGGATGGCAGATACCTTCGGCTTTGGCTTCTACGGCTGCTTTCAGCATATTGGGGTGGGAACCTTCGGCAAATACCACACGTTGCGGATTGCGGCGGGCGGTGTCGTAAAGCTGACGGGTGAGTTTGCTTTCGTAACCCATCAGTTCGCGGAGCTGTACGCAGTAGGCATCCCAGTCTTCGATGTTCTTGCGGGCTACACCACTTTCCATGGCGGCACGCGCTACGGCGCAGGAAACTTCGGTGATAAGACGCGGGTCAACCGGTTTCGGGATGAAGTATTCGGGACCGAAACTAAAGTTGTTTACGTGGTAAGCCTCGTTCACAACATCGGGCACGGGCTGTTTTGCCAGGTTGGCAATGGCATGTACGGCGGCAATTTTCATTTCCTCGTTGATGGCTTTTGCCTGAGTATCGAGCGCGCCACGGAAGATATAGGGGAAACCGATTACGTTATTAATCTGATTCGGATAGTCTGAACGTCCGGTTGCCATCAGTACATCGGGGCGGGCTGCCATGGCATCTTCGTAAGAGATTTCCGGTGTAGGATTGGCCAGTGCGAAAACGATAGGAGACGGGGCCATGCTGCGTACCATGTCTTGTGACAGTACGTTTCCTTTGGATAATCCCAGGAATACATCGGCGCCTTTGATGGCTTCTTCAAGAGTATGGATGTCGGTACGGTCGGTGGCGAAGTAACGCTTCTGTTCGTTGAGGTCGGTACGTGTCTTGCTGATAACGCCTTTGCTATCCACCATCACGATGTTTTCCAGGCGGGCACCCAGCGAAACGTACAGCTTCGTGCAGGATACGGCCGATGCACCGGCACCGTTCACAACGATTTTCACATCTTCAATCTTCTTGCCTGCTACCTGCAAAGCGTTCACAAGTCCGGCACTGGAGATGATGGCTGTACCATGTTGGTCGTCGTGCATCACGGGGATGTCGAGTTCTTCCTTCAGGCGGCGTTCTATTTCGAAACATTCGGGAGCTTTGATGTCTTCCAGGTTGATGCCACCGAAAGTAGGGGCGATGGCTTTGACTGCCTGGATAAATTTCTCAGGGTCTTTCTCGTTCACTTCGATGTCGAACACGTCGATACCGGCGTAAATCTTGAAAAGTAATCCTTTACCTTCCATTACGGGTTTGCCGCTCAATGCGCCTATATCGCCCAGACCGAGCACTGCGGTACCGTTGGAAATTACAGCTACCAGATTACCCTTCGCTGTATATTTGTATGCGTCCTGCGGGTTCTTTTCTATTTCAAGACATGGCTCCGCCACACCGGGGGAGTATGCAAGTGAAAGGTCGGTTTGGGTACTGTAGGGCTTGGTGGGCACTACTTCTATCTTACCTGGTTTGCCTTGTGAGTGATACAGCAAGGCAGCTTCTTTGGTTATCTTAGCCATGGTAGTTGATTATGAGTTGTTAGTTAAAAGTTATAATTTGGGCGCAAAGGTAGGAATAAATGTGATAAAATGTAAGTGCGTGTGCGATAAAAACTATTAAATAGTACTTGCTCAGATGCGATAATTCTGATTTATTTATTAGACAGATGTGATAAAAACAATCAGTTTTTGGCTGATTTACTCATAAAGTAGCCGTAATTTTCTATTCTGAAAAGACATTTTCTAATGTAATTCAGTTCTTAATTTCAGCAGAATAGTTATCTTTGTCCTTGTCGGAATAAATCAGAGAAGGAGAAAAGGAGATGAATAAGATTATTCATGAGCAGATGGATGCTTTGAAAACACTTTGTAAACGTTACAAGGTGAAGAGCCTTTATGTTTTTGGTTCGATTAATACTCCGCGATTTACGGATAAGAGTGATATTGACTTGCTGATAGATTTTGAACCGGATGTTAGTATTGAGGAATATACAGATTATTTCTTTTTATTGCGTGAGAAACTAACGGAATTGTTTAAACGTAAAATTGATCTTGTGACACGCCGTTCACTTTCCAATCCTTTTTTTATAGAAGATGTAGAACAATCAAAACAACTTTTGTATGGGTCAACGTAGTTTAAGAAAGTATTTGTATGATATTCAACAGTCTATTGATTCTATTAATGAGTATTTAGGAGAAAAGCGGGATTTCTTTGCCTATGAACAGAATAAGCAGCTCCGACGGGCCGTGGAGCGTGAATTGGAGATTATTGGTGAAGCGGTAAATCATTTGCTTGAATTGGATAAGTCGATTGCAATAGACAATGCACGCAGGATTGTAGATTTGCGTAATTTCGTTATTCATGGTTACGATAAAGTAGATAATGTAATTATTTGGGGAGTTATCAGCAAGGATCTTCCCAAGTTGAAAGAACAAGTTGACATGCTGATGGCGCAGACTACAATTCTTTAAGGCTTATCTGAAGAGTGTAACCGTTGTATTGATGATTTTATGAGAGAATATAACTCTTATTAAAAGAATAGCAGAATCGTT
>NZ_MSHA01000010.1:219270-246333 GCF_001940965.1 Bacteroides sp. Phil13
AACGATTCTGCTATTCTTTTAATATGTATCAATGTTGCTTTTTGAACTTTTATTTAGTTTCAGCTTCTCCTTCCGCTTCCGGCGCCTTGTCTATCAGCTCCAGGAACTGGTCGAGCTTCGGAGTGATGATAATTTGCGTACGGCGGTTGCGTTGCTTGCCCAGTTCGGTGTCATTATCCGTGAGAGGATTATATTCTCCACGTCCGGCAGCGGAAAGGCGTTTGGGGTCAACGCCGTATTGATTCTGCAAGGCTTGCACTACGGATGAGGCACGCAGGGCGCTCAGGTCCCAGTTGTTGCGGATGTTGGGGCGGGAGATGGGCACATTGTCCGTGTTACCCTCTACCAATACTTCGTAATCCTTGTAATCGGTGATAATCTTGGCAATTTTGCTCAACGTTTCACCGGCGCGTTCGTTGATTTCGTAACTGCCGCTCTTGTATAGCATGTTGTCTGCCAAGGAGATGTAAACCACGCCTTTCAAGACCTTTACATCCACCTCTTTTAGCTCTTCGCGGCTCAGGGAGCGGGTGAGGTTGTTGGTCAGCACTACGTTCAGTGAGTCTGATTTGCTCTTGGTGTCCACCAGTTGCTTGATGTAGCGGTTGGAGGCGTTAATCTCATCCACCAGTTTGGAGATGTTGATGTTGCCTTGGGAGTTCTGCTGGAGGCTCTTGTCGAGGGAACCTTGCAGGGTGGCATAGCTGTTGCGCAACTCCTGATTGTTTTTTCGGGCTTCGCTTAGGCGATCCTCCAAGCTTTTGGCCTGCGTGCGATACTCGGCAAGCTGGATTTGCGCATCCTGATAGGATTTATCGAGGGTGGTCTTCTCGTCCTTCAGCTTGTTATAATCTGTTTGAAGATTCACTAATTCTTTCTTGCTTACGCATCCCGTCAGGAGCAGAGTCCCGACCAACAGAAAGGATGCAGCTAATTTTGTACGTTTCATAAATCTTTCTATTATAATGTTTATAAGTAATATTAACGCTAATAGTTTCCAAATGGTTGAACTGTTGCAAAGATAGTGAATACTATGCAATTATTCTTCTGCGGACATCACTTTTCTGATTTCAATGTCCGCATCAGCTCCTTCCGGCAATCCCAGTTTTATGCGTATCCGGTATCGTGTTTTCGAGACGCTGGATTTACTGATACCCAGGGTGCGTGCCATTTCGGAGTTGTCCAGTTGTAGCATGGCGAGCATGCAGAAGAGTTCGTCGCTGTAGGTCAGGTCGGGGCAACGGCTTCGCAGACGGTTCAGTGCTGTGGGATAAACGGCGGAGAAGTTTTGGCGGAAGCGTTCGGTGTCTTCTTTGCTGAAAAGGCTTTGTTGCAGGCTCTCCATGATGCTGTCGAGGTTGCAGGTGCTTTCGTGTGTGGCCTGGATGTCGGAGAGTTGGCGGACCAGGTCGAGATTGCGGTCGTTGAGTTGCTGGCGGTCGCGGATGAGGCTGTGCAGTTGCGTTTCCTGTTCGCGCAGCAGGGTGGCGGCGGCTTCCTGCCGGATGCGGATGGCACGATGTCTCATCACTACCCAGATGATGATGCCGGCAGCCAGCAGCAGGCAGAGTGTGCCAACGAGGAGGGTGGTGCGCAGGCGACTGTCCTTCAGTGCCACTTCGGCGGTGAGGGCGCGGTTCTCCTGCTCTTTCTTTTCGGTTTCGAAGCGGATGTTGGCGGCGGCAAGCTGGCGTATCTTCGCGTCGCTGGCTATGGAGTCGGAAAGGGCTTGATAGCGGGGCAGGAAGTCGGCAAGGAGGGCGAGACGGCCGGTATGGCGGTAGCACTCGGTGAGCAGGCGGGCAGCCTGGTGGGCCATGAGGCGTTCGGAAATGTTCTCCGATTCCGTTACGGCACTTTCCAACAGGGGGATGGCGCGGAGGTATTGTCCGGCTTGGGCACAGGCGCTTCCATAATAGTAAAGGTAGAAGGCTTGGCGATGGGCAGGTATCTGTCCTTCGAGGGTGGTGAAAATGCGCAGGCCTGCTTCCAGTGAGTCGGGCTGCAAAGTGAGCAGATGGGCGCGTTCGAGGGCGGCTTGCAGCTTATAGTAATCGTTGCCTGTACGGTTGAAGCAGCTGTCGGCTTGTTGCAGGGCGACGAGGGCATCAGCGGAACGATTCATTTCGGCAAGGACGGCGGCTTTGTTGATGTAGGAGCGTCCGCGCAGGTTGTTCAGTATCTCGAAGTCTTTGGGGGCGTTGGTTACGATGGCGCAGTAGCGCAGGGCTTCGTCGTAAAGGCCGAGGCGGCGGTAGGCTTCGGTCAGGTTTTCGGCGGCGATATATTGCCCTTGTCCGTCGGGTTTGTCGGAAGGAGTGGAGGCAATGGCTTGGCGGCAGAGGGCGATGCTCTGTTCATATTTACCCTGGTGCAGGTAGATGTCGGCGAGGCGGGCGATAGCATGGGGATAGAGGCCACCTCGGAAACCGGTGTGGCGGGCAATGTCGATAACCCGCAGGAAGGCTTGCTCGGCACGGGTGCTTGCGCTGTCCACGCCCATGTAGGTGATGCCGGCGGCGGCACTCCAGTAGCTGTCATTCTCGGGACATTCGAAGCGTCCGGTGGCTTGTGCACGGGCAAGGAGGCCGGAAGGGAGGGTGGCGGCGATACTGTCTTCTGTCCGGGCGAGCTTCATGGCTTGGTCGAGGCATTGCAGGGCTTCGGCGTGGCGGTCGAGGGGCATCAGCATCTGGGCTTTGGCGGTGAGGAGGCCGCGCAGGCAGTAACGTTCCAGAAAGGGGAGGTACAGGCGTTGGAGGCTGTCGAGGTGGCGGTAGCCGCCTTCAAAGTCTATTAGCAGGTTGTAGCTTACCATCAGGTAGCGCAAGGCACGGTTGCAGAGCAGGCGACCTTCGGCAGTGCTGAGGGTGTCAGAGTGTTGCGGGGCATCGGGATTGAGGCTAGCGGGCAGCAGGAAGATGGAGTCGAGATAGGGGATGGTTTCACGCTCCCGCCTTTGGTCGTAGAGGGGCTCTGTGGCGGCGAGGAAACGCAGGCTGTCAGCGTGGTAGCGGGGAGAACGGAGAGGGGCGGCTGCATTTCCGGTGATGGTTTCACTTCCGTTGCCGGTATGGCAGGCGATGAGGCACAATGGTAGTAACAGTAGCAGCAGTATCGGTTGTGGTATTTTATGCATGGTGGTCGTTTTTCTGGTTTATACTGTAATTCGCTGACAAAGTTATCCATTTCCGGCGGAATACAAACAATTCTTTTCCGAAACCGTTAATATCCTTCAAACATGCCGTTTGCACGGACTTTTTTCTTTACCTTTGCCCTGCAAGTGAAGATAGGCTACACCTCAACATAACTTTTTCATGCGAGTTATGAAAGTTCTGTATTCGGTTTGTGCTATCTTTGTGTCTGAACTCACTAAAAAGCAGGAAACTATGAGCAGCAAAATCTATCCCATCGGAATACAGAACTTTGAAAGTCTCCGCAAGGACGGCTTTTTCTACATTGACAAGACTGAGATTATCTACCGTTTAGTGAAGACCGGGCGATATTATTTCCTCAGCCGTCCCCGCCGTTTCGGTAAGAGTTTGCTGATATCTACCCTTGAAGCTTACTTCCAGGGCAAGAAGGAACTCTTCCAAGGGCTGGCCATGGAGCAGCTTGAAAAGGAATGGAAGAGATATCCCGTGTTACACCTCGACCTCAACATCGAAAAATACGATATCCCGGACAGCCTGGATAAGATATTGAACAATAACCTCACCCGTTGGGAAGAACTTTATGGTGCGGAATCTTCCGAAACATCCTTTTCCCTGCGCTTTGCCGGTGTCATTCGCCGTGCCTGCGAGCAGACCGGCCAGCGCGTTGCCATCCTCATCGACGAGTACGACAAACCCTTGCTGCAAGCCATCGGCAACCACGAGTTGCAACAAGCCTTCCGCAGCACCTTGAAACCTTTCTACGGAGTGATGAAAACCATGGACGGCTGCATCAAGTTCGCCCTGCTGACGGGTGTCACCAAGTTCGGCAAGGTCAGTGTGTTCAGCGACCTCAACAATCTGGACGATATTTCCATGCAGGAAATGTTTATTGACATTTGCGGCGTCACCGGGCAGGAAATTCATGATAATCTGGAGGAGGAACTACACGAACTGGCCTCTGCCAACGGCATGACTTACGATGAAGTGGTCGCCGAACTCAAAGCCTGCTACGACGGTTATCACTTCACCGAAAATTCCATCGGCATTTACAATCCCTTCAGCCTGCTCTGCACCTTTAAATACAATAAATTCGGCAGCTATTGGTTCGAGACGGGCACGCCCACCTACCTGGTGGAACTGCTGAAGCGCTACCACTACGACCTGGAGCACATGGCGCATGCCGAAACTTACGCCGATGTGCTGAACAGCATCTACGGTGACGAAGAACCGCTGCCAGTCATCTTCCAGAGCGGATATCTTACGATAAAGGACTACGACAAGGAGTTCGGGCTTTATCGCCTCGGCTTCCCAAACCGGGAGGTGGAAGAGGGGTTCGTCAAGTTCCTCATACCTTATTATACCCGCTTCAACAAGATAGAGGCTCCTTTCGAGATACAGAAGTTTGTTAAGGAGATACGTGCCGGCCAGCCCGACGCCTTCTTCCGTCGCTTGCAAAGCTTCTTTGCCGACACGCCCTACGAGTTGGTGCGCGACCTGGAACTGCACTACCAGAACGTGCTGTTTATCGTTTTCAAGCTTGTGGGCTTCTACACCGAGGCGGAGTATCACACCTCCGAGGGGCGCATCGACCTGGTGTTGAAGACTTCGGATTACATCTACGTGATGGAATTCAAACTGGAAGGTACTGCTGAGGAGGCTTTACGGCAGATTAACGAGAAGCACTATGCGCAACCTTTCGAGGCTGACCCGAGGCGGTTGTTCAAGATTGGGGTGAATTTCAGCAACCGGATGAGGAATATAGAACGGTGGGTGGTGGAGTGAAGCACGCCGTATGCTGAATCACATGCACGCCCATCCGAACTTGCGTACAAGTTCCGTAAGCAGGTTGCGGTCTTTCATTGGCAGACTGATTACAATGTTCTCGCGTGCATCCTCCGGTAAGACGTATCCGGCGGTGGGCAGCTTGTCTTCAGGTAGCGTTTTTTCATCTGACAAAGTTTTCCGGTACTCTCCTGACTGAAACACTACATCATAATATTCCCGTTCATTTTCCGGTTGAAGAAAGAGCTGACGCAAGTCTGCCTTACCCGTCAGAAAAGCATCCAACAGGCGTGCCGAAATGCGGATCCCTGTATAGCGGCACGCAGGCTCGTCTTCATACAGCAAACAAAGATACAGAGTTTCAAAGGCGTCTCTCGCCACGAAAAGTTGCGGTACGTCACAGAAGTCCAACAACTTGTCTATCCTTAACATATCTTCCATAATCAGACTGTTTTAGCTTGTGAAACATTAAAGTCTTTTGTTCTCCACCAAGAGTAATGAGCTATGCCGAAAGTTTTCTTTATCATTCCGTCTTTAGGTTCCAGTTTGACGATGACGATGCTTGCATTTTTGAATTTGGGCAGCTTCAATCTTCTCTCTGCTTCCTCCTTTGTAGAAAATAAGGAAATGGCTCTCGCTATACATTCATCTATTCCGAAACCTTTGAAGACTTTGTCCGGTTGTAATTTCCTCTGTGAAAAGAAGTCTTCCGTTGTGGCAGGATTACCGTTGGCAATTCTATAGTAATATCCCTTACACTGTGCGGCATCCGTAGGAGGACATTGTTCGGGCAGTGCTTCAAACCATTCTGCTGTCATTCTGCTTGATTTTCTCGCAAAGTTAATCCATTCCTGCTGATTAACAAATGTTTTTCTTACTTTGTTTGCAGGCCTTTATCCGGAAATCCGTATCTTTGTACCTGTCACTAAAAGAAGTAAGATATGGAAACCACCCAGGAGATCGTCGACCGTCTGCGGGCTTATAAGGAAAAGTTTGCCGACAAGTATGGCATCGAACAGTTGGGGCTGTTCGGTAGCGTGGCACGGGGGGAACAGGACGAGAAGAGTGATATTGACGTGTTTATTACGATGAGCCGTCCCAGTTTCTTTACCCGTATGAATATAAAAGAGGAGCTACAGAAGCTTTTTCATCGGAAAGTAGATTTGATAACCTTACACGAAAACATGTTTCGCAGTTTTCGCCAAAACCTTGAACGTGATGCGATATACATCTGAAATGAGTGTGTAGGAGCGAATGGAGTTCCTCACGATGAAAGCGAAACAGGCTGTGGAGCGGGGTTATTTTCTCTTAGTTTTCCGCATCTTCCATATCTTTTAAAATCTCTTTAATGAACTCATCTGAAACATTTTCCATTTCATTCTTATCATAAATAAAGAGAAAGAAGACAATCCCTTCTTGTTGGTACAGACTGAGGATGAGGCGAGCACCGCCACTTTTTCCCCGCCCTTTTGCTGAAATAGCCATACGCATTTTACGGACGGTTGCAAAAAGAGGAACGCCGACCTCCGACGGAGATTCCTGAATTTCGTCCATAACCTTCAACAAATCTTGTTTCAACGTACGATATTTTTTCAATAGTCGTTTGAAGGCGATCTTAAAATCGTCCGAGAACTGGAACTTTACAGCTTCTCTTACCATTTTTCTATTTCCTTTTCAGCCTCCTCACGACTCAGTTCAGGATATTTATCACGTTCGTTCAGGCCGCGGCGGATAGCTTTGGCCACTTTGAAGCTTTCTTCCCATTGCATCATTCTCTTGAAGAAACTTTTACTTATTTCCACCGTGACATGGTCTTGACCTTCACTGATGATTTTGTAATTTCTCATAATTTTTCTCCTTTGTAATAAAATGTTTTATACCCATATTCCTCTTAGAGGTTTGGTATGCCAAAGGTACGAAAAAAAGGTGTACTCTAACGAAATATCCCCCTTAAAATCAGTTCGTTTCTAAATAGAACAACAGCAAATAGCTGTCCGCCTGTCTGCTGCTGTTCCTCTCTCTGCATCGAGGGAGGGCGTAGGGGCGCATGAGTGCCGTGTTCGCCTCCCGCCCGGTTATCGCAACGGAGTTCGGTTTCGGTTATCCCAACGGATTTTCCTCTATTCCTCCGTCTCCGCCGCTGCTGCCGCCACTGCCTGTGCCGTCCAACTGGCTGATGGAATTGATATTTGCCCACGTCACGTTTTCGCCGACGAGGCCGCGGGTGATGGTGCTGCCTTGCCGATGCGACTCGGGCACGAAGCGTACGCGGGTGCCGGAGATTTGGTTGGCGTTCACCTTTTCGGCCGTGTCCACGCCTTTGCCGGTGGAGATGCAGGTGTAGTAGAAGGTTCCCAGACCCTCCACGTGTACCGTGCGACCGGTGTTCATACATGTCCCCAGCACAAGGCCGAGGGCTTCGAGGGTAGCTTTGGTGTCGGCGCTGCTCACGGTGGAGATGAGCGCTATCTGCTTGCAAAGCTCGTCCATTTCGATGGGTTTGCCCACGCTCACGGCTTGGGGATGCCACTTCTTGGACAACTTTTTGTAAATAGGTTTGAAAAATGCCATATTCTATGGTTTTTTAAGTGAAACATCTGCCTGAGCCTTGTGCAAAGGGCTTGTGGGGCGGTTTTTAGGGGTGCTGACACTTGTGCTAAGTGTCAGCGAGGTGAAGCTGTATTCCGCTAAGTCTGCATTTGTTGTCAGGATTTATCTTAGTAATTATTAATCAAGGGGGACGTATCAGAAGTGCTTTTCTCCGGTTACTTCAGCCAGACTACTACGTTGAGATAGAGGTCGCTGAAGTTAGTGTCCGTATAGTCTTCGGCACACACGGTGTAGGAGATGCCTTTCAGACGTCCGTCGCTGCCGTATATCTGGGTGGCGCTGACCACGGTCTGGAGTTCTTCGGGATAGGAGTTCTCAAGACTCACCTTCAGTTGGTTGCCGGCGCAGGTGTCCGAGCCTTCGCCCAGGAACTTGTAGGCGTAGTGGCCTGTGCCTTCGTCGGCTTTGTTGAGGGTGAAATATCGATGACCCGTTTCGTCCGCCATGCTGACGGTGATTGCGCGGCTGGCGCGTGTAAAAGCGCTCTATGACAAGGCATAGCCTTTTTCTGCTCCTGATAGTATAATTTCTCTTTTCATAATGAATTTGTTTTTATCTGTGTTTCCCTCTCTCTTCCTCTTCGCAGCTTTTCCGGTAGGGAAGGATGGCAAAAAACGAGAGTGAGGGTGAGGCAGCGTGCCGCCGACTGTATTCCCCGGTGGCTTGGGAAGTCTTTTCTGTGTGATGCCTCTCCTGCGATGTCTTCCTCCTTTCCTGATGCAGGCGGATTAGGGTGTTCCGTCCTTTTTTGTGTGGGTGAGGCTGCCATCCGGGCAGGGACGTATGACCCAAGATGGCAGTCTGTATTTCCTTCTTTCTGCACGCCGCATTTCGGCGGGGTAGGTTTAGTTGGGGATTACCGATTAATTTTTAGTTGTTTTCCTTCGTAAGGGTGGCTTCGATGGAACTGCATGTACCAGGGTTCATAACAAAGTTTTCGGACGTTGTAATCTTTGTAGAGTATGTACCATCTGCGCAGGTGACGGTTATGGTAATCTCATTATTCTTATATATAGGATTTGAAGAGACCATCATAAATGCTGTGATATAATTACCGGCACTAACATATGCTCCATTATCGTCGCTTCCATATTTTAACGTACAGCTGTTATAAGTAGGCAGACCTACTATTCTTTTCTGAACAGGACTGACGGTGAATGATTCAAGAAAACTGTATTGAGGGCCGGCTACTTTCACCTCTTTCACCGTATGCTGGCCGTAGGGAAGTGTCAGATGGAGGCGTAATATTGCGTTGATGTGCGTGAAGTTGAAAGATTTAGTGGCGGCATTGGCATTTACCGTTGCGCACATAAAATCGTAGTCTGCCAGATGGGCGGTAGTGAAGTTGGCGGTTTGCTGTTGCCCTGTCATGCTGAAGCTGTAGAATTTACTACCATCGTTACTGGTTGTAACGGATATCTTGCTCGGGGCGTTGTTTCCGCAATATACTGCATACAGTTGCTTGTTCATATCGAGATTGCTGTTCTCGTTTTTGAATGTTCCTGTTGCTTTTCCAGCTTCTCCTTCCAGCGTGAATTCTTCAAAACCGGCAGCGGTGAGGGTGTTGCCTTCTTTAAAGTTTTCGGAGTTGATGACATAAATCTTGTCTCCTGCTTTCCAAGTTACTTTCACCGTGTTGTTAGACACATCGTAGCCGTAGCTGGTTCGGGTCTGTGCATCCGTTCCGTCCGGGGTGCCTGCCCCTTGGTAGGTGGCGGTTATGGTAACGGGGCGTCCGGTCGGGGGGATGTCGTTGCTTTGCAGGGGTTCGTTGTCGCTGGTGCAGGCTGTGGCGGTGGTGAGCATCAGGGCTGCCATCGCTGCGTGATATACCTTATTATATATGCGTTTCATTGTTTGTTTTCCTTTCTGTTTTTTAGGATGATTATTTATTTTTATAGTGAATGGGGCTGCCGCTTCGTGCATCAGAGGGAGCGGCTCGGGCTATTGCTCCACGGTGAGGATGTCGTTTATCAGGTCTTCCAGGTCGCTGCTCGATGCGGAGTTGTAGCCTCGGCGGGTACTGCTTTGTTTGATAGTGGAGCCGCCGGTGAAGTCATTCAGGGTTCCGCTGCCTGCTATCACGCCTTCCAGGTCCATCTTAATCACTTCCATTTGCGGTGGTGTGTAGGTCATCTTGTTGCCGGCGGGGGTATGTGTGGCCGGGGCTTGGTGTTGTTTCATTTGTTCTGTTCTCATAATCATTTGTTTTTTAAGGGTTAATAAAAATGTTGTCATTATCTGATTTTTGTTTCTTTGTCTTCGGCGGGCTGCTCTCCGAGGAACATCATGTGTCCGGGCGGCAGTTTGTCCAGCGGTTCGCCCAGTAGCTGGAGCCATCGTGTCAGGTCTTCTTCGGCGGGCAGGCCTTTCAGTTTCTGTCGCAGGCGTTGCTTGGTCTTTATCACGCTGTTGGGCGTGATGCCCATGCTTTGGGCTATCTGTTTGTTTCGAAGACCCAGCTTGATGAGAAAACAGGTATGCTCTTCGCTGTCAGAAAGGCGGCCGTCGGTGTATGCTGTCAGTTGCTTCAGGAAGTCGGGGTAGTAGGTCATCATGAAGCCCACCAGCATCTGGTGGCTTTGGCTCTTCACGGCGGGAGGGCTGTAGAGGATGTTTCGCTGGGCGTGCATCTGTGCCATGGGGCATTCTGCCTCGTGGCGGTGCAACTGCTGTTCTACGCGCAGCTTTATCAGGGTGTCTATGCGTCGGCGCATTCGGGGCCATCGGTGTGTTTGCAACCATTGCTGTGCCGTGATGGCAAGGGCGCATCCGCCTATAAAGGCGGCCGTGGCGAGTAGTGTGGTGTTTATATCCATTGTCAATATTCTTGTTTGTCAGTACATGCTTTGCCAATCAGCAAAACTTACGAGTTCAAGATAGGGCTTATCTGTGTAACCACCGCACTTTGTCTATGGACAGTTTGATGGACAGGTAGTGTAATTTTGCCGTGACAAGGCAAGTGAACGGCATGGTTTGTGAAAAATAACGGAAGCATGAGGGCACGAAACAAAAAAGGCGAAAGACTTTTCGGTCTTTCGCCTGAGTGGGGGATGAATGGGGAAATGTAAATATGTGTTGATGAAGGTGGGGCTATAGCTTGTTAATCTCTTCTGTTGCTTGCTCTATTAACCATTCGCCAAGATTTCGCTTCTCTTTGTCGAAGGACACGCCCACTTTGATAAGTCGGCGTTCGTCGGCGGTATAAGGGATGAGATAACCTTTTTCATCAATCTGCCGTAGGGCTGCTTCGGCACTGCCGTCCAGCTTGAATTCGAATACATAAATGTACTCCGGAGTCTTGACTACTGCATCGGCACGCCCGCAAGCACTACGCACTTCGCTTTCGGTGAACTGTCCCATCAACTTGAAGACGAGGTAGAAGACAATCTGGTAGTTGTTCTCTTTTTCGCGATTCAGTTCGTAAGGGAAATCTGCAAAGAAGGCGCGTAGACGGGTGAGGAAGGAGTCGGTGTCGCCCGTCTCCAGTTCGTGGATGGACTTTCCGATGTAGAAATTGGTGTCGTTCTGTGATACCGGTGTATAGAAAGGTGTGGCAAAATTGAGGAAGCCATACTTAACCTCTTCGTTCGGAAAGCCGAGGGTGTACATATTGAACCTTTCATCGTACTTCTTTATCGTCAGATACCCACTTTGGTAAACCATTGGAACGGGATTATTCACATCGGCTCGGTCGTCGCTGAGCGAAAGTGCCCCTACTTGTATGCCGTCCATCTCGCGCAGGTCAAAGTTGGTCTTTTTCAGCATATTCACTAAGAAGGTGGGGGTGCCGCTACCGAACCAGTAGCTACCGAAGGCACGTTTCATCAGCGCATTGAGCACGCTGAAGGGATTGTACATTGGGGTGAATTCTTCATCATCGGTAAAGCGGTAGCCGTCGTAAAGACGGGTCATCTTTTCCAGTAGGGCTTCGTGTGAGAGTTTCTGTTTCAGTGCCATTGCTTCCAGTTCGGGGACAAAAGTAGTCTCAATTTCTGGCAATGTCATGCCGCAAAGGGTGTTGTAGTCGAGGTCGAAACTGATGTCGCTCAGTTGGTTGAGGTTGCTGAAGATGCCCATCTGCGCAAACTTGGTCACTCCGGTGATGAGGACGAATTGCAGCCAGGGGTCGGCATCTTTCAATACGGTATAGAAGGCGGTCAGCGTTTCGCGGAAATCGTCTTGCAGCTTGGAGTTGTCGAAGGAGCGGAGTAGTGGCTTGTCGTATTCATCGATAAGCACTACGACACGGCGACCAGTCTGTTCGTAGGCTTGCTTGATGACGGTCATGAAGCGGCCGGAATATGTGATACCTTTGCCGCCGGTCTGATATAATTGTTCCCACGCTTGGAACTGACGTTCAAGCATATCTGCCAACCGTTCTTTACTATCGTACTTCTCGGCATTCAAGCTGAGATGCAGCACGGGATATTCATACCAATTCTTTTCCAGTTGTTCCATAGCCAATCCCCGGAAAAGCTCTCGCTTACCCTTGAAGTAGGCTTCGATAGTGGAGAGCAACAAGCTCTTTCCAAAGCGGCGTGGGCGACTCAGGAAACAGGGCACACCTGCTTGGACGAGTTTGTAAATGAGTGCCGTCTTGTCTACATAAACAAAACCTTCACTACGTAGTTTTTCAAAGCTTTGTATTCCGACGGGAAGTCTGCGCGGGGTGAAATTATCTGTATTCATAACCACTGGATTTGATGAACTGTTTGCAAAGATAACAATTATCCCCGTACTCCGGTTGGGGAGTCGGGGATAATCTTGTGGGAATAATACGTTGGCAGTCGCATTTAAACGGATCGATCCATCCAGTTTTCAATGATGATACCAGGCAGTCTGCCTAAATGTTTAACATTATCCGTAACCATCATTAAATGATTAAGGATGGCGGCACAACCTATTAATATATCAAAATCATCAATTAGTTTTCCTTCTCTTCTTAAATCGGCTTTAATATCGCCGAATAAAGGTAATGTCTCAGAGACAGGAACTACTTTGAAGTGGTCGACCACAAAGGCAACATCTTTTAAACGCTCTTCTTTATTGTTACTGAAAGCTGCACCGAAATAAAGTTCTCCAAGGGTTATCTCGGATACATAGCAATTTTCCGGTTTTACTTTCAAAATTGCTTCACGAACGCCATGTTGGTTCTTAAGCATGGAGATACAAATATTAGTATCCAACAAATAACCTTTAGTTTTCATCAGAAGTTATCCATTTTTCTGGTTTTATTACTTGTCCTGCTTGCTCTGATGTATTTCATTTCTTCTTCCACTGAAGTACCGTCTTCCCATGCACCAGACAATGCACCAAAGAAGTTCTCAGAATTAGATGTCTTTTTTGCAGGATGAGATACCTTTTCTTTTAAGGACTCAGACAATTTGCTGATTAAATCTAATTTAATATCCGGACTTAATGGAGCTAATAACTTCATATACCATTCCGTGGGGTTTAATGACAGTTCCATAATATATTCTCCTTTCTTTATGCAAAAGTACTGTATTTCATGTAATAAACAAGAGAGTATTGGAATGTTTTATAGAAAAGAGCCACATATCCCATTTCTTAATATACGTAAATGTGGATAATGTGGCTCGTTAGTACTATTGATTATAAGAATCTGCTCTTACGCGTTCAGCGCCTGTTCAATATCTGCAATGATATCATCCGCATTCTCGATACCAACCGAGAAACGGATCAGGTCGGGACGTACACCGGCTTCCATCAATTGTTCGTCCGAAAGTTGACGGTGCGTATGGCTGGCGGGGTGCAGCACGCAGGTGCGGGCATCGGCTACGTGGGTGACGATAGCTGCCAGTTTCAGTGAGTCCATAAATTTGATGGCTACTTCGCGGCCTCCTTTCAAGCCGAAGGTGACAACACCGCAAGAACCGTTTGGCATATACTTTTGTGCCAGTTCGTGATATTTGTCTCCGGGCAGGCCACAGTAATTAACCCATGCCACCTTATCGTTCTTGGAAAGATATTCGGCAACTGCCTGTGCATTCTTGCAATGTTGCGGCATACGCAGATGGAGCGTTTCAAGACCGATATTCAGCAAGAATGCATTCTGCGGAGACTGAATGCTGCCAAGGTCACGCATCAACTGTGCGGTAGCTTTGGTGATATAAGCCATTTTGCCGAAAGCTTTTGTATAAGTCAGGCCGTGATAAGATTCGTCGGGCGTACACAATCCGGGGAATTTGTCGGCATAAGCATCCCAATTGAAGTTTCCGCTATCCACGATGGCACCGCCTACGCTGGTGGCATGACCGTCCATATATTTGGTGGTGGAATGCACCACGATATCGGCACCCCATTCGAACGGGCGGCAGTTAATAGGAGTCGGGAAGGTATTGTCTACAATCAAAGGCACGCCGTGGCTGTGGGCGATGCGGGCGAACTTTTCGATATCGAGCACTTCCAGCGTCGGGTTGGAGATGGTCTCACCAAACAGTGCCTTGGTGTTCGGGCGGAAAGCGGCTGAGATTTCTTCTTCCGGTGCGTCCGGGTTGACGAAAGTAACTTCGATGCCCAACTTCTTCATTGTCACACCGAAGAGGTTGAAGGTTCCACCGTAGATGGTAGATGAACAGACGAAGTGGTCGCCTGCCTGACAGATATTAAAAATAGCGTAGAAGTTGGCAGATTGTCCGCTGGATGTCAGCATGGCGGCCACACCACCTTCGAGGGCGGCTATCTTGGCGGCAACGGCGTCATTCGTAGGGTTTTGCAGGCGGGTGTAGAAGTAGCCGTTCTCTTCAAGGTCGAAAAGGCGTGCCATTTGCTCGCTGGTTTCATACTTGAAGGTTGTACTTTGGTAGATGGGGAGTACGCGGGGTTCACCCTTCTTTGGAGTCCATCCGGCTTGTACGCAGAGTGTCTCCGGTTTTAATTGTTTTGCCATAATGCTATCTATTTTTATAGTTTCTTATCAATTAACGCATTTATGGGCGCAAAAGTAGGGAAAATAATTGTATTTTTGTCCGCAACAGTTGAAGTAATTTGTAAAAGCTACAAGCTACGAGCTACGAGTGACAAGTACCTTTCGGCGTGGCGGCCGGGCAAACAAAGCGTAGCAACTTGTCACCCGTAGCATGTAGCTCGTAGCTCATTAATACCAAGGATATTATGGTTCGGATATTATTTTTGTTGTTTATATCTTTTTTCCTGTTTCTTACTCCTTTCCACGTTTCGGCGCAGGAGGAAAGGGCTGCACCGAGGTCTGGTGAGGGTATTTCGGCCTTCTTGCAGCGCAATAAGCGTCCCGGTAAAGCCTACTATCTGGAGTTCCTTGAACTGAATAAAAAGCAATTACGCGGAAAACAGGAATTGCGCTTAGGGGTGAAGTACCTGCTTCCGCCACTGAAATCCAAAACCGAAACTGCTGCTAATTCATCTACTTCTTCTGCCTCTGCTGCCGGTTCCGGCAAAACAATTCATGAACCTCTTTTCGGAAAAGAACTGGCTAAAGTCCAGGTGACCGGTAACCGTTTGAAGGGTGCCTGTTTCTATGTGGTCAGCGGACATGGAGGACCCGACCCCGGTGCTATCGGTAAGATAGGGAACGTTGAACTCCATGAAGATGAATATGCTTATGATGTCGCCCTACGTCTTGCCCGTAATCTGATGGAAGAGGGGGCAAAGGTTTATATCATTATTCAGGATGCCAAAGACGGCATTCGTGACGACCGCTACCTTAATAATAGTAAGCGCGAAACTTGTATGGGAGACGCTATCCCTCTGAACCAAGTGGCTCGCCTTCGTCAGCGATGTATCAAAATCAATGAACTTTATAGAAAAGACCGCAAGAACTACACCTATTGTCGTTCCATCTTCCTGCATGTGGATAGCCGCAGCAAGCGACATCAGACGGATGTATTCTTTTATCATGCCCCCAACAGTGCCAACAGCAAGCGTCTGGCAACTACGATGAAGAATACTTTTGAGTCTAAGTATGATATGCATCAGCCCAATCGCGGCTTTACGGGCACAGTAGGCCCGCGCAATCTGTATGTATTGGCCAATTCTACTCCTGCCGGGGTTTTTGTAGAACTGGGAAATATTCAGAACACCTTCGATCAACGCCGTTTCGTAATCAGTTCCAATCGCCAGGCTTTGGCGAAGTGGATGATGGAAGGCTTTATCACCGATTATAAGAGGAGTAAGTAATCACTCTTATCAGCTTGTTTTCTTCTCGTGCATAATGACGACGGTGACCGCCGTCAATATCAGCAATATGCCCAGACCAGTGCCCGGAGTGAAACTTTCTTTGAAGACCAGACATCCGATAGCTACCGCCGTAAGAGGTTCTAAGGCTCCGAAGATGGAGGTCAGTGTAGGACCGATGTACTTGATGGCTTTCACGAGCGTGATATTTGAAATAGCTGTTGCCGGTAGTGCCAGTCCGAGGATATTCAGCCATGTTTGTCCGCCTGTTGCCAATTGAATACCGCCTGTCAGACTTCCCCCTATAATAAAGAATAAAGCGCCCAGCCCCATGACGTAACAAGTCAGTGCGGTAGATGGGATATGAATGGCACGGCTCTTACGTACTCCGATGATATATCCGCCGTAAAAGAATACGGATAGCGTGGCGGCAATCAGCCCTGTTGTGGTATTTCCACCTTTAAAGTCTATCTCTCCCGATGATAACAATGCCGCACCTGCCAGCGAAATCAGTACGGCAAACAGAATGGAGAATGATTTCTTTTCCCGGAAGAAGAATATCATGGCGAGGGCAACGGCCAGCGGATACATGAAGTGAATGGTAGATGCCACTCCGCTGGCGATATGTTGGTAAGCTATGACGAGGCTTAGTGAAGTTGCTGCCCGGAGCAGGCTCAATACAAATACGGTTCCCCAATCTTTCCGGCTGATACGGAAAGTTTCTCTTAATAGTACACCGAATATTCCCAGAGTGAGTGAAGCGATTCCCCAACGGTAAGTAAGCACTTCGAAAGAGGAAAAGCCTGAAGCCAATAAGGATATGGTGAAAAAAGGGGCTAATCCGAATGTGGAGGAAGAAGCTGCCGCGTATATATAACCTTTTATGTTGTTCATGGTTCCGATTCAAATTTTCATACAGGATTCTGGAATCTGCTGCAAAAGTACAAAATACAAAGGTGAAAAAATCCATAATCGAGAGCAAAATCGCTTTTATATTGTTATAAGCTCAACATCGGCTGTGTTCTTAGTTTATAAGGAGACTGTTTCCTTGTCAACTAATAAGTTGAGTGTTTACGAAACTGAAATTAAAATGAAAAATTCTATGAGAAAGAAATTGTTAGTCTTGGGCGCATTTGTAAGCGCTGTTATGTTGGTATCCTGTACGGGCAGTAAGAAGGAGGCGGTGATTTATACCCCCGAAGAGATTGCAGATGCAGGGCAAGTGATGAAATATTACGATACTTCATTGGCTCTGTTGAAGAATATGGTGAAAGAGAGAGACATAAATGCTGTTCTGGGGTATATGGAACAACAGTCTAAGGTGCAGATGTTTTCGCATATCATGTCTCCAGTCATTTCAAAGAAAGATTCTGCGGCGGTGATGCAGCCGGGTGATTACTTTGGCGATGACGTGCGGCAGAACCTGATACAGAACTATACTGAACTTTTCCAGTCAAGAGGGCAGTTCTATGCTAATTTTAATAAATACCTGTCTCTGCTGAAAGAGAAGAAGACGGAAGGAATAGCGGATTTGCTGAATGATAACTATGAACAGAGTGTGGAGATGTCCGAATGCAAGCAGAACATATTCGATATTCTGAGTCCTATCGTTGGGCAGGCTCAGCAAGTCTTGCTGGTAGAGAATCCGGTGAAAGAGCAGATTATTGCAATGAAAAAGATGAGCCTGACAATGCAGAGCATTATCAACCTCTATGCTCGCAAGCATGTGGAAGACAAAGCCCGTCTGGACCTGAAGATTATGGAACTGAGACTGCAACTGGACACAGCCGAGAAACTGCCTGCCGTGAAAGGGCATGAAGAACAGACAGAGAAATTTAAGGATTTCTTGTCGAAAGCCGAAGAGTTCATGAAGATAGTACAGGATATCCGCCAGAAGAACTCATATACTGAGGAAGACTTTGATGAAATCAGTAGCTACGGATTGAGTATCATATAATTATACCTATTATATAAGCTCTTTCACCACCCGCGGCACAATCATCTTGTGGAAAGGTTTGATAAAGAAGAAGTAAACTTTTCCTAACGCATTGTGATACTGAACCACTGTCGTCACGTCTATCAGGTTATTTCCTATCTTGGCAATGGAAACATAAAACAACAGATGCTTGTCGTCCTTCCTCATGATGGCTTCGTTCTCTGTATCTTCTATTATATAATCTTCCGATGTCAGGATGTCTCCGCCTTCGATACCGAAAGGCTTCACCAGGATATTTCTGACTTTGTAAAGGAAACTAAGCCATGCCGGAGAGTGATTGAATATTTTCTTGATTAGTTCCTTAGGAACAATCTGTTCCGCAGGTTTGCTGGCCTTGATAACGAATGTATCGTGATAATCTGCCGGAAGGAATTTATCGATAAGCTTTTCCATAGTCAGAATAGAGGGGATTAGTTAAGATGCACTTATTTCTGCAAATGTAGTGTTTCTGGGCGAAATAATCGGGATATTTGGGCAATCAATACATAAATTCAATATCTTTGTGATTTACCGTAATATTAGATTCCTATGACAATTATCCGAAGATTAGAACTGCCTGAATATGAGAATGCCACAACACTTTCATTGCAAGTGTATCTTCAGTGTGGCAAAGACGATTTTGACGAACAGGGGCTGGAAAGTTTCAAAAGCTTTGTCAATGATAAAGCAGTGGTGAACGGGCTGGTCATTTATGGCGCGTTCGATGAAGATAATCTGGTGGGAGTGCTGGCTACGAAGAACCACGGAGAACATATTTCTCTCTTCTTTATCAAGGAAGAATATCACCGGAAAGGCATAGGACGGAAACTTTTTGACGCCCTTATTGCAGATAATCCCGTACCCGGAATGACGGTGAATTCATCTTCGTATGCTGTTCCTTTCTACAGAAGTCTGGGCTTTAAAGAAGTGAAGGAACCGCAAGTGACGAATGGGTTGAGATATGTACCGATGAAAAGAGAATAAGAGAACTGATTTTATTACCATTTATTTCTGTCATCCTGAGCTTGTCGAAGGATCTCCTCTTTTGCGCTTATGAAGGGGATCCCCCGACTACACTCAGTCTGGCGGACGCTTATTCCACCGGAATATAAATCTCCGTCAACAACTCCTCCGGTTTTGTCTCGCACGGATCATTCAAATAGCGTTCTGCGCTCGGTTCATCTCTCAACGTACATTCCATTTCAGGGAGAAACTTTCCGTAAATCGTGTCGTATACGCTTTGCAGATGTTCATAAGAGCCTTTATAGGTAAACACTGCATAGCGTCCGGCTGGCAATTGCTTGAAGCCGATATCACCTTTCGGAGTTACGGCGATAGGCATCACCATACAGACGTCAGTGCGCAATTTATCGGCAGGCGTCACCTTCGGATCATCGTGATAGATGCAATATGGAGACATATCGCCCATCGGCAGCTTTTCTTCTTTGATGAACTGGAACAAACGCATCCATGTGCCACCGTAATCATTCAGTTTATAATCTCCGAACAAGCGGATATAAATCACATTTCTGGCGGGCACTTCTCTTATTTCTTTCTTTAACTCTAAATCGGGTCTGATAATTGCTGGTTTCATAATTACAAAGTTTTTATTGTTACGATACTCATTAGGTGAAATTCCGTAGAACTGTTTGAATACTTTCGACAGCGATGACGGTGAGGAATACCCGATGCGGTAAGCGATGTCCGCTATCGGCAAATCCGAATAGCGCAACAGGCGGGCGGCGGCTTCAGTTCGTGTCCGGACTATGAACGTCCCGATGGGCTCACCCAGAAATGCTTTCATGATGCGGTGGAAATAGAACGGAGAGAAATGAGAAATCTTGGCCAATGATTTCAAATCTATCTCTTCTCCAAGATGGAGGTTGATGTAGTCTACCACTGCATTAACACACTTCTGATACTCTTCACGCGTTGTCTTCTTACTATGTTCCATAGGTTCTTTATTGAATTTCACGATGCAAAAATAAGGGGAAATAGAATAGGGGACTTGTCCAAAGTTGCTATAAATTCAATATCTTTGAAATAAGATAAGCGGCATCTCAGCATAACTTTTTCATGCAAGCATGAAAGTTCTGCATTCGATTTGCATTATCTTTGCATCCTCCTGATCTTAAAGAAATGACCAAAGATATAAAAAAGAAACTACAAGAGTGGGCTGCGACCTATCATTGTGCCGATTTTATTCAGAATGACCCGGTACAGTTCCCCCATCGCTATACGCTGAAGCAGGATATAGAAATCAGCGGACTGCTGACCGCCATCATGAGTTTTGGCAACCGCAGGCAGATTCTGAAGAAAGCAGATGAATTGCATGCGTGCATGGGGGCATCTCCTTATCAATATGTTCTTTCGCGTCGGTGGGAGAAGGATTTCCCTGTGAAAGAGCGGCGCAGTTTTTACCGGATGCTTTCGTATGCGGACTTCCATTCTTATTTTGAACGCCTGCATACGGCTTATTCGGGTTATGACAGTCTGGAAGATGCATTGCTGGTATATCCGGGAAAGCCGATGGAGAAGCTTTGCCGGTTTCTGGAAGTTTCGTACAAAAGTCCGCAGAAGAAACTGAATATGTTCCTGCGCTGGATGATACGGAGAGGACCGGAAGTTGATTTCGGTATTTGGGACAGTTTTGATTGCCGGGAATTGATTATTCCTTTGGATACACACGTCTGCCGTGTAGCCCGCTTGCTGGAACTGACCGAGACGGAAACCTTTTCTCTGAAAAACGCACAAAGGATAACTGCCGCATTGGCGGAAGTATTTCCGGATGATCCCTGTTTCGGAGACTTCGCTTTGTTCGGGTATGGGGTGAATAATAAATAGTTAGGTTAAAAACACTTTACCGGATTACCAATCTATTTCTTGAATCCCTCTGCTTCTCAGAAACTCATTGGCCTTGCTGAAGTGTTTGCAGCCGAAGAAACCATAATCGGCAGATCGGGGAGAAGGATGGACTGTGGTCAGCACAAGATGTTTTTCCGGATTAATTAAAGCTGCCTTTTCTTTGGCATACGCTCCCCAAAGCATAAATACCAAATTTTCCCGTTCGTCACTTAATTTCTTGATAACTGCGTCAGTAAATGTTTCCCAGCCCATATTTCGGTGCGAACCTGTTTCGTGAGCACGTACTGTGAGGACGGAGTTCATTGGAAAAACACCTTGAGCTACCCAACGGTCCAGATTACCGGAAGTCGGGATTGGCTTGCCTAAGTCCTGATGTATTTCTTTGAATATGTTACTTAATGAACCGGGAATAGCAACTCCTTCGGGGACAGAAAAGCATATTCCGTAATATTGTCCGGGGTTAGGATAAGGATCTTGTCCTAAGATGACGACTTTTACATTCTCAAAAGGGCACGAATTAAATACATGGAAGATAAGATGACCAGGTGGAAGAACATTTGTCCGTCCATATTCACTTTTTACGAAGGTCACTAACCTTTCAAAGTAAGGTTTGTCGAATTCTTCTTGCAGGCGTTTTTGCCAGCTTGCCTCTATCTTGACATTCATTGTTTTTATGCGTTTACAGGTCGTGATAGGGCAAAAGTACAAAAAAGTTGTTATGGGGGGCTCTGTTTCTTTTTCTTTCGTTGATATTTTCAGTCGTTTGCTTATTTTCAACTGCAAACTTTGCAGTTGGCGATACTCCATTTTACTGTAAACAGGCAGATCTTATAAATAATGTCCCTTTTTTACTATTCCCCCTAAAACCCTTTGCCTACCTTTGCCGCAATAATCAAATCCCGTATATTTGCACTATGCAAACTTTCCGTATCGTAAAACCAGCTCCTGCATTGTCTCCCTATATCCGTTACTACTGGATATTGCGGGATGATGCCGCTTTGCCGGTATCGGAACGTACCTTGCCCGTCGGCTGTGTGCAACTGGTATTTCATAAAGGCAAACGCTTGATGTGCCTACAAGAGTCGCGGTTGCAACCGCAATCCTTTATTAGCGGCCAGTCTTTCGGTTTCTCCGACGTCGTGTCGACAGGAGTTATAGAAATGATAACGGTTGTCTTTCAGCCCTATGCGGCAAAAGTCTTTCTGCAAATTCCCCTGCATCTTTTCAACGGACAGAATGTTTCCACGGATGAAGTGGAAGACAGGGAACTTTCCGATTTATCCTGCCGGATAACGGATACTCCGGATAACGACCAGTGCATCCGGTTGATTGAACAATTCTTTTTCCGTCGCCTGGCCTCCGGTTCCGAATATAATCTGAAACGGTTATCGACTGTTCTGGACGAAATCAATCTTCATCCGCAGGTAAACACTTTGCAACTTTCCGATGTAGCTTGTCTCAGCACCAAGCAGTTCGGCCGTGTCTTTACCGATTATATCGGTACCACCCCAAAAGATTTTCTTCGCATCGTGCGTATGCAGCGTGCCTTGTACGTCCTGCAACAGAATCCTGGCTCACCTTTCGCACAAGTGGCTTATGAATGTGGCTTCTCCGACCAGTCGCACATGATTAAAGAGTTTAAACTCTTCTCCGGTTACACCCCTGCGGAATACTTGTCTGTATGCGCTCCCGTTTCCGATTATTTTTCCACTCTCTAAAGACACTTTTTTTCTTCTCTCTAAAGATGTCCGTTTTCTTCTATGGAGGTTTCCCCTCTTGCCCTACTTTTGTCCTGTCTTTGCAAAGGCATAGTAATAACCCTTAAAAAAGAAACCAAAATGAAAAAGTTGATTGCATTTTTTGAGATTCCGGCTACAGACTTCCGTCGGGCTGTAGATTTTTATGAAACCGTGCTGAACATGAAACTTCCGGTCTTTGAGTGTGAACAGGAGAAGATGGCATGCTTCACCGAAGACGGTGAGACTGTAGGAGCCATCTCACAATCTTTTGACCTCCTGCCCGATTTTCAGCCTTCTGAGAAAGGTGTACTTATCCATTTCAATACGGATAACATAGCAACTACCCTTGAACGTGTGTTGCAGAAGGGCGGGAAAGTGCTCATTCCCTGCACGAAGATAGAAGCCGATGGCAAAGGTTATTTTGCAGTATTTGCCGATTCGGAAGGCAACCGCATCGGTATTTATGCAGACAAGTGAATCAGAGTTCCGACTTTTCTGTTTACATTTGCAGCGTACTTTTAAAATTCTACAAATATGATTAGACTGAATGTTTTTATTCAAGTAAGCGAAAGTAACCGTGCTGCGGTGTTGGAAGCTGCAAAAGAGTTGGTAGCATCTTCTTTGAAAGACAAAGGCTGCATTGCCTATGATGTTTTTGAAAGCGCTACCCGTAATGATGTCCTGATGATTTGCGAAACATGGCAGGATGCAGAATCGTTATCTGCCCATGAGAAAGCGGAACATTTCGTGACGTTGGTTCCCAAAATACAGGGATTGGCTTCCATGAAGCTCGAAAAGTTTGATTTCTGATATCAACAGAGGATATGCTCCACAAGGGGGGTATTCTCTGAACTTTTTGCCATAGGTGTGTCAAGATAACGGAAAAGATAGAAGGTTATTTCTTCTTTTCCTGTTTGCAATAGATGCAATAATCATAATGTACGGTTCTTAGTTTGCCGCAATCCGGACAAGTATATTTCTCGTTTTGGCTGACAATGAATGCTTCTTCTCCTTTCTGCCTGATGTAATCGAGGTTTTCAAGAATACTCATCTTATATCTTAGCTGGTACTGTTTGTCTAAATATTTCAGTTGCTTGCAGGGATATTCCATGCATTCAAAACAGTAATTTGTTTTCTTATCACAGTTGGATATAGCGCAGTTCAGACAACTTTTACGAATTACCCCAATTTTACTTCTGCAACCGGGGCACTTCTTTTTTACGTCCTGAAAGGCGTGGCATAACGTGCAATTGATACCACAAGGAGCAATTGTAGTTATGGACCCCATTATTTTAATGTGGTATAATATTCTTCCTGCTTCTTCTTAGGCAGTTTCTTTACCACCTCTTCTATGGAATGATTGATTAATTCCTTTATAAGACTGTCCGGCACATCACTCTCCAGGTAGATGGTAATCCAGTATTTCTTATCGGAGTAGGGGCCGAATGAAATACCGTTATACTGCTCCATCAGTTCTGCCGATCTGGCGGTATCGCATTTCGTATCCGCCCAGAAACGTCCCCCTTTAGGATTCAATGGGGCAAAAGTAAACATCTTATCCATGATTTTATAGACAAGTGTATGCTCGTCAAAGGGAAAACTCTCTGTTACCCCTTTGATACTTAAACAATATTCCCGATATTCTTCAATATTCATGATTTTACTCTTTTTTCATCTTATTCCGTCTCAAAGATACGATTTCTTTGCATACTTTTGTGAAAGTAACAATAAAAGCATAGAGCTATGGAGACAATAAACATTTTATCAGAAAATGAAAATTATACCGCAGTCAATATAGGCAGTATGAATGAACTGATGAAGCATACTTTAGTGCATTCAGTGAGCGGACGAATTGTAGAGGGTAAGGTTTTTTATATCATATTGCGAGGTTCCGGTTTCTTTCAAGTAGGTGAAAAGTGATAAAAGCAGATGTTGCGAATAGGTGTAAAGACGTCGATGTGGAATCCTTGGCACGGTTGTCATAAGTTTAGTACAGGGTGTCAGCATTGCTATGTTTATCGTACGGATGGTAAATATGGTAAAGATAGTTCTGTTGTAACAAAGACGGAAAAGTTCAATCTACCCATACAACAGAAGAAAAATAAAACATACAAGATACCTTCCGGTAATCTGGTCTATACTTGTTTTACTTCTGATTTTCTGGTAGAAGATGCTGACGTATGGCGTCCTGAAGCATGGGAGATGATGCGGTTGAGGCAAGATCTTCATTTCCTTTTTATCACTAAACGCATTGACCGGCTGAAGGATTGTTTACCTCCTGATTGGGGAGAAGGATATGATAATGTAACGATCTGTTGTACGATGGAAAATCAGGATCGGATTGACTATCGCCTGCCTATTTATAAGGCAGCTCCCATAAAGCATAAAATCATTATTTGTGAACCTCTTCTCAGTCGGATAGATTTCAGGGGAGAGTTAGGTGAATGGGTTGAGCAGGTTGTGGCTGGAGGAGAATCCGGTCGGGATGCCCGTATATGCGATTATGACTGGGTTTTGGAGATTCGTCGCCAATGCATAGATGCCAATGTAGGCTTCTGGTTCAAACAAACAGGCTCTTTTTTACTGAAAGAAGGAAAGGAGTTTAAAGTGGCCCGGCAGTTTCAGCATTCGCAGGCCCGTAAGGCAGAAATAAATTATGAGCCGGATCGCCCCTCTCTTATAGAAGAGAATACGGGTAATGTGACTTTGTAGTCCCCTGCGTTCAACTATCCTACCGGTTTGATTGTTATATATTCAATATATCAATAACATAAGATTTGTTGGAGAACTGAAGATATGAAACTACTCATATTTGTTTTTATATTGTTAACGAGTTGTCTGGCTTGTGCCAATAACCGCGCTGGGCAGACAGAAAAGAAAGAAGATATGAAATCAACTAAGGAAATTTATTTGGCAGGAGGCTGTTTCTGGGGAACCGAACACTTTCTGAAACTGATTGATGGCGTAGAGGCAACGCAAGTAGGTTATGCAAACGGCAATATTGCCAATCCGACTTATAAACAGGTATGTACCGGAACTACCGATTTTGCAGAAACCGTGAAAGTGCAGTATGATCCCGTGAAAGTGGACCTGCCTTTTCTTATAGATCTTTATTTCAAAACCATCGACCCTACCAGTGTAAACAAGCAAGGTAATGATAGGGGTACTCAATATCGTACAGGCATCTATTACACCGATCCGGCAGATTTATCGGTCATTCAGGAAACGGTACACCGTTTGGCTGCAACTTATACCCGTCCGCTGGCAGTAGAAATGAAGCCTTTGGAGAACTTTTATCCGGCAGAAGAATATCATCAGGATTATCTGGATAAGAATCCGGGTGGGTATTGCCATATCCATCCTGAGTTATTCGACTTGGCACGTAAGGCTAAAATGCAGAAGAAATCTGCCCCCGCTTATAGTAAACCGGATGATGCGGCCTTACGTTCCAAACTTACTCCGGAACAATATGCCGTGACTCAAAAGAATGCAACCGAGCCGGCTTTTCATAATGATTATTGGGATGAACACCGTCCCGGCATTTATGTAGACATCACTACGGGTGAGCCTTTGTTTGTTTCAACCGATAAGTTTGATTCCGGTTGTGGTTGGCCCAGTTTCTCAAAGCCGATTGACCGTAAACTTATTCAAGAGAAAATGGATACATCCCATGGCATGGTGCGTACAGAGGTCCGGAGTGCTGCAGGCGATGCCCACTTAGGGCATGTCTTTACAGATGGTCCGGCGGATAAAGGCGGTTTACGCTATTGCATCAACAGTGCTTCGTTGCGCTTTATTCCTAAAGATAAAATGAAGGTGGAAGGATATGGAGATTACATAGACTTGGTAAAGTGATGTTCCGTATCCGGATGATACTTATGTACGAAAAGGATGGAGTGCTTCTAGGGGTGTGGATATCTTATCCGTGTCCTTCCGGACAAAGAAATTTTAGATGTAGGAATGTGGGTGAATCCGGCATTTCGCAGGCAAGGGTATGCTACGCTCATTATTTCACATCTGAAGGAAACATGCTTGAAAGCGGGATATACTCCCATTGCGGGTTGTGCCGCTGATAATATCGCTTCGCGAAGAACGTTGGAAAAATGCGGGTTTATGACGAAGCATTGCGCTATCGTTTTTGAGTTTTAAAAACATTGTTTGCATTCGATATGTTATCATATCATAAATAAACAGTTTTCAAATAGTACGATTATGGCTAAAAAAGCCCTATTTGGAAGGTAAAGTATTTTTGTGGTAAAGGTTTCCATATTGTTTTGAGAAAGAGAATGAAGACTTGAATTGCGCAATGGAGTGCTTGTTGCAGTGTCACAGTTGTTTACGTGTGGAATATGAAGAGTGTATACCTTTCTTGACCCCATTAGTGCATCTGCTGGTCAGCAACAATGAGGGAGCAAGACTGTATGGATTTCGCGCACTTGCCAATACCCTGCATCTGCTTATAGATTTCATGGATGCGGATGGAAGTAGACATGTGATAAGCATTAAAGCGTTGAAAAACAGTTGTTCATGGTGCAAATCGAGTTGTATCTGAAGGACTGATTTCTGTTTCCTTTTTTGATTTCCAAATAATACAAAAACGGCTTTTTTCGCGAAAAGCCGTTTTTGGTATATTGGTATATATGTCGGATCTTTGCAGAGTCAAAAAGATAAATTATTTAAAACAGAATTAAGCAGAAATGAATAAGCACTTTTACCTTAAACATGAGATTATGGCCTCCAATGATCCCCGCATCCAGAACAT
>NZ_MSHA01000011.1:0-13377 GCF_001940965.1 Bacteroides sp. Phil13
AGAAACTTCTCATAATAGGAACTCAATGAATTTGTGGATGCTATACATTATTAATGATAGCGAATTGTTTAACTAATAATGTATCGAACATGAACATTGAAAATTTTGAAACGTATCTGCGTCAAGGAAATATGGCGGAGAATACGATTGCGGCTTACCTCTATGCCGTAAGGGAATATTATTCCCGACATAAAGAACTGAACAAGCGTAATCTGCTTGTTTATAAAACCTATCTCATTGAGAAATTCAAGCCTAAAACTGTAAATCTTCGTATTCAGGCAATGAACAAGTATCTTGATTGTATGGGAAAATCTCGTCTGAGATTAAAATCCGTCAAGGTACAACAGCGTAGTTATTTGGAAAATGTAATCAGCAATGCCGACTATGTTTTTCTAAAGAACAAACTTAAAAAAGAGGAAAATCGAGAGTGGTATTTCGTAGTTCGTTTCCTTGCTGCCACTGGAGCAAGAGTTAGCGAACTAATACAAATGAAAGTGGAGCATGTGCAGATGGGCTATTTCGACATCTACACCAAAGGTGGCAAAATTCGTCGTATCTATATTCCTAAGGCTTTACGCAAGGAAGCCATAGAATGGCTTGGCAATGTCAATCGTGCCACTGGTTATCTTTTCCTTAATCGTTTCGGTGAACGTATCACTACCAGAGGTATTGCTCAACAGTTGAAAAATTATGCTGCAAAATATGGCTTGAATGAGAAAGTGGTTTACCCTCACTCGTTCCGTCACCGCTTTGCAAAGAATTTTCTGGATAAGTTCAATGACATATCCTTGCTTGCTGATTTGATGGGGCATGAAAGTATAGAAACTACCCGTATCTATCTGCGTCGTAGCAGTGCCGAGCAACAAGAGATTGTCGATAAAGTGATAACTTGGTAAATAAAACACTGCCCCATTGGTAAAAAATCATGGGGCAGTGTATAGTTATTATCCAATGGCATTTCTTACCGAGTCATAATCCCAATACAATGTATTGCCAACCCATTTTTTCATCGGCGCATGAATGCCACGATTTCTGACTACTTCTGGACATTTGGATCTATTCACCACTGTTGATTTATACAGGACTATTATTTTTAGACCATCCCGAATCGCTTTCTCGCATTCGAAATCAATATAACTTCGAGTATCCACTGTATGTCCTCGACCACAAGTCCCCCAATAACTATTGTAGCTATTACAATATTGGCATCCACCAGCCCTTAATTCTTTTGTGTGTTCACCAACGATAAGGATAAATGTTTTAGAGGCATCCAATCGCTCAGCCAATGACCTTTTAATCGAGCAATTTAGGCTTGTATCCCTTGCTTGCTTTAATTCATGAGCATCCGAAAATGAAAGTCCATATCGGGAACTGTCATTCCACCGGTGCAATGCGTCAACGGCATCTTTGTCATTATCCCAATCTCCGGCGATATAAGTTCTTGTTCTATAATACATGGCTAAAATATTTTTTTAATATCGTACAAATTAATTTTATCTATGGATTCTCTTGTTAATACAATGGTTATCGGTTGATATATTTGAGCATCCGATGTTTTGAGTGTACAAAGGATACAACGGAGCAAATGAAATTCATTTTTGTCAGTAATGCGCGTTATTCCTCCTCCGAGTAGAGGTATAGTAACAGGTCTATGTGCATAGACTCTGCTTATTTCATTCCACATTGCCCGAAGACAGATTTCATACTCGTTATGAGATAGTTTTGCCTGATTATTCTCAAAATGAGAAAATGCCAACAACAAATAATCTTGATATGTAATAATTCGGCCAAGTGGGTAATAGGTTCGACCTGCTTTTGTTTTCCTCTTCATACTAGGTATATCTTCTGCCTCATCAATCTTTTTATTCAAATCATCAATATCCTGTAATCTTTCTATGAATTTCCCATTCAATGAGTTCCTTGCAATAACAACGTCATCAACTATTGTGTCAAAAAACTCATTAAAAGGGATTAATTTCCAGTTGGGCGATTTGAAAATATCACCTTCCTCTATTCTTACAGTTATTCCTTTTATCTTCAGTGTTATTGCATGGTCTGCTCTAAGTGCTTTTATTACAGCTGTTATTATCCACAGTAATAGAAATACACCTAAAATAATCAATCCTTTCTCCCACCACTCCTGAATATTGACTACATCCGTAATGCTAAAATCTGCAATAGCACAAATAGTTTCAATGGCAGCAATGAAACTAACAGCGTACAAAAAACTATCTTTCCAAAGAACTTTACTATGTAATTTTGAAATTTTCATCATTGTATCCTCTTTGTCAAATCACTACAAATATACAAGTTATTCAAGCAACTGCCTAATAAATGAATAGATATTATTGTCGTTTCAAGCCTTTGTGTTTCTTGTCGTTCCATGGTAATTCGGATGATGCACCACCAGAACCTGTACCAACATGAGTTTGTGCCTGACCACCTGCTGCAAGTTCAAAAACAGCACCGAGCAGATTAGCTTGTGCCTCATTGACCTGTTCCTGCGGTTCAAATACTTCATTGATGAGTTCGTAAACGGTAGCTTCGTTTTTGCTGAACCGTTCCCATATCTCACTGAAATATTCTATATAAGTTCTTGTGTCATATTCTTCATTGCCAACTCTCGTCCAAATATGGATGGACGGATTTCTCATATTTGGAATATTATGATGCACAAGTTCTGCTCCGGATGAGAGTTGGTATCTGTGAGGATTGGCTTTGCGATCAAGCTGGTCAATGCGTTGGTTTTGCCTGTCTATAACAGAATCCTTTTCTTTGGATTTCCGTTCTGCTGATTCCGCTTGTTGGATAGCCTTGTCTATTTCTTTTTGATATTCATTATGTAGTTGCTTGATCTCGGCTTTATGCTTTTCTTGCAACTGGGACTTTTCTGCCATGAGCGTTTTAATCCGATTTGTGAGTTTGGCAATCTGTTCGTCTTTGCTCGCAAGTTCTTTCTTAGCCTTTGCCAAATCACCTTTGCCAAACCACGACAAGACGGTACTTCTTCCTTCTTTTGCTTGTTCAACGTCAGCTTGTAATTTGGCAATGTCCTCTTCATACTTGCTCATCTGCTGCTTGTAGTATTCCGAATTCGCCTGATGCTTGGCGGTAGAGCCGACAATGCCACGTTGCAATCCGAATGGTCTCATAAATTCTGCATAGCTGTTCTGATATTCATGCAATTTGGATCTCCGCATCACATCATCTGCCGATAAGCGAGCCCCTGATTTCGTCTCATACTTCTTCTCGCCCTCACGTTTCTTACGGAATCGTTCTGTGATTACAATAGGTACGATAGTGGCATGTAGGTGTGGTGTTTTCTCATCCATGTGCAACACACATGAAACAAGATTCTCACTTCCGAAAGTATCTTTTAGCCATTTCATATTGGCATCAATCCAATTATCCAGCTTGCCATCATTGGTAATCTTCATCATCTGTTCATGTGTTCCGGTCAGAATGATTCGGATGGCTTTCGTCTGATTCTTGCCAACCTTGCGGTGTAGTCCGGCATGGTCTATTCTGAATTGTATGGCTTCCGTCCTGTTCTTCACTCCGGCAGGAAATGCAACCAGTTCCCGATTAAGATGTGTCCTGCTCGCATCGGCATTGGCGGGAACATATTTCTTCCCCTTGACATCCTTTCTTTCTATATGGCAGGTCACACCGGAGTCGTTGCCACTGCCACGTTGCAGGTGGCAGACTGCGTATTGTGTATTACTCATATCTCATTCATTTATACTGTTATACTTTGGTTCTATGGTTTGTAAAATCCCGTCCATTGTGCCACAGGCAATCGGGTGTCGAGAGGGTGTCCCTCCGCTTATGGGCTTTTTTGCTGCCACTCGGAGAGTGAAAGCGGTGAAAATGCCCTAATAAGCTACGGGATTTTACAAACCCTTTTTCAAGGACAGCGAGCTGTCCAATCCATCCAATTATCATATCTGCTCTGCATTCACCAATTCCAACCCCAATTCATCAATGAGCGTCTGCAAAGCCGGATTCCGCTGTATCATTTGGGATAAAATCATTTGCGGTGTATCTTCCATCAGGAGGAAATCCGCAATGTCCAACCCTTTCTTTCGTTGCTCATCCGTAGCACATTGTTCTAATGTGTCACTTATTATCACTTTTGAGCAAACGGAGGAGAGCTTTGCCATCTTAGATTGCCAAATCTCTTTTGCGCCTAAGTCCGGACACAACATTACCGTCCGACCTTTTAATACACTAATCGCATCTGCTTTGAAGCAGCCGTACATTCCACCTGTAGCCAACCATAAAAATTCAGGCATATAGTGAGTGGCTATCAAGGCAGACTTCTTACTCTCTACTATAGCAATCGGTTTAGTAGGATTGCCAGACAATAGATATTCTCCAAACAAACACTGACTTAAATTGAAGTCGGCAAGATTCAATTCGGTGTGTACCCAACTCACATAACTTCTTGGCTCTTTTGTCCGATGTCCTGTTATTGAATCATATAACATTATCTTTCCAGTTCGCACATTGCCTTGCCTATCAATTTGCCAATAGACAGTAGATCCGCCCCATTTTTTTGAGGTGCCAACACGATATAAATGGAATATCCGCTTTGTTTCATCCTTGCCCAATATACCTGCCAGATAAATGTACAATGGATTCATTGTGTAGTTGGTAAGTGTTCGCTCCATTAGTTCCTTTTCAATAAAAGAAGTAGGTGGTAACGAATGTGACTGTGGTTTACTATGTTCAAAACTATAATTTGAGCCGTTTTCTATCAGCGTTGGATTATCTTTGAAATAATCAGAGGGCGTATAATGGTACTTGCATGATTGCTCATGGTCGCATCTGCCTACATAGTCAGGAAACGAAATCTCACCTTGTGTATCAACGTAACGGACAAAACATTGTTTCTTTCCACACTTAGGACATGAGAGTTTTGAACCTCGCTTATATTTTTGAAGAGAAAATCTATATTCAGCCATACTTCTTCGTTTTGTTATTGCAGTCCGTGCAGCTTGCACTTATTGCAGTTTTGCAGAAATCCTATGTAAGAGCAAAGTGCAAACTGCAACAATTGCAAACTGCAAAAGGTGTCAATTATTGCAGCTTCTCATATTCACCTCGCTTTATCTTCTTGATAATCTTATTCGTGGCAAGGTTAACCAAAGAATACATTACCGACCTTTCCGACAACCCTACTTCTTTTCCGGCTTGAATGGCATCAGCAGTAGTGAAAGTTGCAGAAAGACAGTCGAGCAATTCTTTCTTTTGAGGCTCAATGCTCGCTTTCAACATATACTTCTGAATGTCAGAATAACAACTCTCAAAATATTCACTTAAAGCAATAGCCGATTTTGTTGAATCTATATCCACAAAATCCTTATGCACCTCTCCACAAGCCCAACGAAAGATTTGTAGGACTAATGCCAAACGAGCCGTTATCATAGGAGCTTTAATCACTCTACTATCTACCAGTCCATCATCTTGAATTTGATTGATGGCTCGGATTGTATTATTACGCCAATTTATAAAATAGGCTTTGGCTTCCGAAGAAAAATCCAAGATATTTTGTATATTTCCATTATCTATAAAAGGCAAGTCGATCACCTTGTCAATGATTGACTCCCACATAATCGAGTATTTATCAAAAGATGAATCTTCATCTGATTGCCAATCAGAAATTTCTTGGGACGATGGGTAAACAAAAATAATTCTGTCAAGCAGTCCGTTTTCTTTATAACCTTTCTCTATCAGTTCGTGCATACGAGTTGTTTGCATCGTACCGACAATATTTATAAAGGGATATTCTATATGAATCGGTATAGGCATACTGCATCTTGAAATATCCAAAGGCCTACCGCTGAATGCTGTCAATAGCTGTTCGATAAGTTGTCCTCTACTGTATTGGTTTACGGCATTAAACATACCCATAATCTCATCCACATATACTACAACCCCTCGTTGGTTGTCATCAAGCGCACGCATTAACGCCTCTGGAGTAAAGTCTGATATAATAGTCCTCCGTAAAACAGGTTTGTCAGGCAAAGGAGTAGTATTTTCCTTCTTACCTTTATTGCTTTCTATCAGATTGTTGTATTGCTCCATTTCCAACTTGAATTGTTTGACAGCTTGTGCATCATGCTTGCGGATAGGGCGAAAAGCAAAATCCAACGGTGGAGTTTTACCCATTCCGGGACGACCCACCAATATCATATAAAGGGCAGAGTTGCTAATCCATCCCCCACGAATACGAATATTGATAGCATTACCAATGGCGGTTGATACTGCCACCAAAACAGAAGCCATCATGTACTCTATGGAATAATTCTCTTGTCGGGTTAAAGCCAATATCATATCTTGGATTTTAGTTGGAAAGGCATCTAAAGGAATCTTGTTTTCAAAGACCCCTTCAAATTCCATTCTGAGTGCATTGCATAAATTGGTTGAATCCATTAGAATTTGGTATTTCTTTTTGACTTTATGAATTGGGCGGCTTCATCTTCCAAGTTTTTATCAGATTTTATTTTGCCGGCATGGAGCCACTCGTCAATTTCTGATTTTAGGAACATGATACGTTTCCCTCTTTTGTGGAATGGGATTAGATGGCAACTCGTCCAACCATATACAGTTTGTTCTGCCGGGTGGCTGGGAATATAATCACACAATTCTTTGAGGTTCATCCATTGTTCGGTTGGCACGCTTTGATTCTGATTATTTAGTCCATCTATTTTAGAATCCAGCTCATTCAATTTATCCATCAACCACGACATAGCTTTGGGTAAATCTTCAAATGTAATGTTCTTCTCACTCATATTGCTACTTGTTTTTTGATTTTTCGGCAAAGTAACAGTGATTGCGCATACTGATTTCATGGTGTAATACATCACATAAAAAAGCAGTAACGAAACATAATCATCATAAGAATTACCTGTTGATTATCAATGTGAATAGTGGAGAATGTCAGTAGTAGATTTTTATGGTAATGTCCCCAATCATAAAGGAAACATAAGGCGGTCACAAGAAAAGACCGTAGATAAAAATAAAAGCCACCCACACAGATTCTACGCAGATGGCTATATTTACAAAGTATAATAATGGTTATTCTGTTTGAGATAAATCCAATTTAATTGTTTCTGTAGCTTTCTCTTTCTTTTCATCAACAACCTTTGCATATACCTGTGTTGTTCGTACGTTTGTATGTCCCAACATTTTGCTGACTGTATAAATATCAGTTCCTCCAGCCAGTTGCAGGGTTGCGTAGGAGTGCCTAAAGCAATGAAAGGTGATATGCTTGGATATTCCGGCGGCTTCAATCCACTTTTTGACAGGGCGGTTTATCCAAGAAGGGTCAGGAAGTCCGGCAAAAACTAGAAGTTCTCCTTCTTTTTGCTCTCCGCAAAGGTTAAACGCCTGTTCTGAAATTGGCATATACTCAACTCCTTTTGTCTTTTGTTGCGTAAAGTTCAACCGATAACCACCATTGAATTGTTCCACCTCCGACCATTTCAATTTCTGAATGTCGCAATGTCGGATTCCTGTTAATGCTGAAAAGAGTGCGGCTCGTTTCAATAATGGGTCACACGGAGTTTGTGCCAGTCGGTTCAACTCTTCTACTGTCAGGTATTCTCTGCGACTCTCCCTTTCCTGAATGCCTTTGACTTTCGCAGAAATATCAATAGTCAAGTAGCCGTCTATAAAAGCCTGCTTCAGTCCGGCTTTGAAGATGGAAAAGTATGTAGAAGCTGTATTTTGAGAAATTGTACCTCGTTTAGTACCACCTTGCGGTGCGTTCATTATGAATTGACGGAACGATTCAACCAGCTTTAAGTCTATTTGCGAAAAGAGAATGGTATCGCTTTTTGCAAATATATTCAGTAACTCATGTACTCGCCTCCAATTGACAATAATAGAATCGGAACTATGGGCATGTCTTGTTCGTTGCACATGGTCGAAGTACTCAATGAAATTGCTCCTAGAGCGTTCTAACTGCTCTGCCTGTTCAGCATCGGTATCAGCATAAAGAGCCGCATTATCATATTCCTTTTGCCGTAGGCTTCTGACTTTATCGGCATAGATACATGATTCTTGATCCAATTGGGACTTACATTGTATAATACCATTCAGATCTCGCTTTGGCTTATAAGTGGTTTTGCCATCGGCATTAGTTCTGGCATTGCGAGACTTATCCCAAATAGGTGTCGTAATGGTACGATTGAGATATTCACGTACTCTTTGCGGTGTATCTTTACCGGATTGGAATACAGGATAAGATTCCACATAAAGATACCATTCATCACGATATTCAGACTTACGGAGCTTTACCGACACTCGTGTATTGACTAATGCTTTCTTCATCGCTTCACACCTTTATATAAGTTATCAATTTCTTTCTTGGGTACATACACAAAGTTACCTATCTGCCGGGTAGGGATAGAGTATTTGCGTATATGGAGATAAACCGTACTTTCATTCACAAGAAACTTCTCTGTGATTTCTCCAATGGTATAACAGTCTTTTGGTTCCAAACTATATAACTTGGCAATAGGCTTTGACTTTGTGAGAGTTTTCTTTCGGAGCGGATAGAGTTTCATCAGTTCTTCTTTTGATAGCAATGTCTGCCTTTCTCCGGCATTCACGCTTGGAATTGTGCCCTTACGAATCAAGCGATAAAGAGTTTCCTTACTTATGCCAAACAAAGCGTATGCTTCAGGAACAGTGATGTACTCTTTGGACTTTGGTATTTTCTTGACCACATCGTCCAACCTTTGCAATCTCTGTTCTTCCTCCTTACGCCTTTTCCACGCTATTTTGGAACATTTGGAAGAGCAATACCACGATTCAATGGTTTTAGCTACAAAGGTTTCTCCACAAACCTTGCATCGACGTGTTATTTCAAATTTTGCTGCTGGCATAACCTACGTTTTACTTATATTCTTCATTCTCAATACCGTCATTTTTATAAGCGTCACATTATCTACTTTTAAGTGTCGGTACAATTATGGTACAAATATACGATAAAAATCCGAATAACAAGCAAAGTCAAAGAAAAGTACATAAAAAGAAATAGGGCATAACTCATTGAGTTACACCCTACATTCTTATTTATTGTTATCGTTGTTTATGACAACTTACTTCACTTCCTCAAAATCAGCATCCTGCACATTATCACCATGCTTGCTGTTATCTTGAGCACCACCAGCTTGTCCGGCATTCATATCAGGACCAGCCTGAGCACCACCTTGAGCACCGCTCTGTGCATACATTTCAGCACTTGCAGCCTGGAATGCAGTATTCAGTTCTGCCATAGCAGTATCAACAGCAGCTAGATCCTGTGCCTTATGAGCATCTTTCAGTTTCTGTAAAGCAGCTTCAATCGGAGCTTTCTTGTCAGCCGGCAACTTGTCACCTAATTCCTTCAACTGATTTTCAGTAGTGAAGATCATTGAGTCAGCCTGATTCAGCTTATCAATCTTTTCACGTTCTTTCTTATCAGCTTCTGCATTAGCTTCAGCTTCAGCCTTCATCTTTTCAATTTCTTCTTTGCTCAAACCGCTGGAAGCTTCGATACGAATAGCTTGCTCCTTACCTGTAGCCTTATCCTTAGCAGATACCTTCAAGATACCGTTAGCATCAATATCGAACGTTACCTCAATCTGAGGAACACCACGACGAGCCGGAGCAATACCTGACAGGTTAAACTGACCGATTGACTTATTTTGAGCAGCCATCGGACGCTCTCCTTGCAATACATGGATCGTTACTTCGCTCTGGTTATCAGCAGCAGTAGAGAACGTTTCGCTCTTCTTGCACGGAATAGTAGTGTTAGCATCAATCAGCTTAGTCATTACACCACCCAGGGTCTCGATACCCATAGACAGCGGAGTAACATCCAGCAATACCACACCCTTGATTTCGTCCGTCAACACAGCACCCTGTACAGCAGCACCTACGGCTACTACTTCATCCGGATTTACACCTTTAGAAGGAGCTTTACCGAAGAAATCTTCAACCAACTTCTGTACAGCCGGTATACGTGAAGAACCACCTACAAGGATTACTTCGTCAATATCAGAGTTGCTCAAACCAGCATCAGACATAGCCTTCTTACACGGTTCCAGACAAGCTTGAATCAAAGTGTGAGCCAAAGCTTCGAACTTAGCACGAGTTAAAGTCTTAACCAAATGCTTAGGTACACCACCTACCGGCATAATGTACGGTAAGTTAATTTCAGTGCTTGTAGAAGAAGACAATTCAATCTTAGCTTTTTCTGCAGCTTCTTTCAGACGTTGCATAGCCATCGGATCTTGAGTCAGATCGGCACCTTCGTCATTCTTGAATTCATCTACCAACCAAGTGATAATTACCTGGTCAAAGTCGTCACCACCCAAGTGAGTATCACCGTTTGTTGACAAAACTTCGAATACACCGCCACCGAATTCAAGAATAGAGATATCAAATGTACCACCACCAAGGTCGAATACGGCAACCTTCATATCTTTGTTCGCTTTATCGATACCGTAAGCCAAAGCAGCAGCTGTCGGTTCGTTCACGATACGTTTCACTTCCAGACCGGCAATCTGACCGGCTTCTTTTGTTGCCTGACGCTGAGAATCGGAGAAGTAAGCCGGAACGGTAATTACAGCTTCTGTAACTTCTTGCCCCAAATAGTCCTCAGCAGTTTTCTTCATTTTCTGAAGAATCATAGCTGAAATTTCCTGCGGAGTATAAAGACGTCCGTCAATATCTACACGCGGCATGTTGTTGTCACCCTTAACAACCTTATAAGGCATACGGGCAATTTCTTTCTGAACCTGATCCCAAGTCTCACCCATGAAACGTTTGATTGAGGATACGGTTCTTGTCGGGTTCGTGATAGCCTGACGTTTTGCAGGGTCACCCACTTTACGCTCACCACCGTCAACGAATGCTACGATAGACGGAGTAGTACGCTTTCCTTCACTGTTTGCAATTACTACAGGCTCGTTTCCTTCGAATACAGAAACGCAAGAGTTTGTAGTTCCTAAGTCAATACCAATAATTTTTCCCATGATCTTTAATATTTTATTTGTTATTATTCAAGTTTCAGTCGCCTGCCTCAGCAGCAGACGCCAATAAAAAGACAAACGTCGTGCCAAAATGTTCAGAGAGGTTGTAATTTTATAGGTTGGCAGAAAGGCTGTCAGTTTGGCAGAATACAACTGCTTTTTTCTGTCGAAAATTACCATTTGTTAATCGCTCCTTCATGCAAAAGCACTACTTTTGTCGGCGAAAAAGCTAAGAGCTACAAGTGACAGGCTACAAGCGACAAATGCCTTTCGGCATCATAGCGCAGCCACTCGTAACTCGTAGCCTGTAGCTTGTAACTAATATAATATGGAAAGAGATAGCATTGATTTTAAAAACACAGACATCGCAGCACTGTTCCGCAAACTATTACTCCCTACCGTACTGGGAATGATATTTTCTGCATTATTTGTCATTACGGATGGAATATTCGTTGGAAAAGGTATCGGGAGTGATGCCCTGGCGGCAGTGAACATAGTAGCTCCACTCTGGTTATTCTCCACTGGTGTCGGATTAATGTTTGGCGTAGGGGCATCTGTTGTGGCATCTATCCATTTATCACACGGAAAAGTAAAAGCTGCCCGCATCAATATCACACAGTCTATAGCTGTATCTTCACTATTGCTGATAAGTACCTCTACATTATTTTGTTCATTTGCTCCACAAATAGTACACCTTTTAGGTGGTTCCGAGCGCCTGACTCCACTGGCTATAGAGTATATGCTGTGGTTTGTTCCATTCTCGGTATTTACCGCCCTGCTTAATTCGGGAATGTTTTTCCTGCGCCTCGACGGGTCACCCAATTTTGCCATGATGTGCAATGTAGTGGCTGCCGTTCTGAATATCATTCTTGATTATCTCTTTATCTTCCCTTTCGGATGGGGTATGTTCGGTGCAGCTATTGCCAGTGCTATTGGTACTACGGTGGGAGCATTGATGATAATCATCTATCTCTCACGTCGCAAATGTGCTTTACGCTTTTACCCTGTAAAACTCACTCGTAAAAGTATGCAGCTGACCCCCGTAATATAGGATACATGTGCCGTTTGGGATCTTCTGCATTCCTGTGCGAAGTAGCTATTGCCTGTATGATGTTCGTTGGAAACATCGTATTTATCCATTATTTGCAGGAAGAAGGTGTAGCAGCGTTCAGCATTGCGTGTTACTTCTTTCCTATTATATTTATGGTATACAATGCCATTGCACAATCTGCCCAGCCCATTATCAGCTATAACCACGGACTACATGAAACTGCTCGCGTCCGCCGTGCCTACTTGCTGGCGCTGAAAACGGCTGTCGGTTGCGGTGCTATTTTTGCCTTCATAACCGCCCTGTTCAGCTCAGAGATTGTTTCCATGTTCATCGACCGCAGTTATCCGGCCTATGAGATAGCCAGTAAGGGGCTTCCTTTGTATGCTACCGGCTTCATTTTCTTTGCCATCAATATCGTATCTATCGGATACTTCCAAAGTGTGGAACGGGCACGCTATGCCACTATCATTACCTTATTACGTGGGTTCGTCCTACTAACGGCCTGCTTCTTTGGACTTCCCCTGCTCTTTGGCAACGCGGGTATTTGGCTGGCAACTCCCTTGGCAGAGTTACTAACTACCCTTTTCATACTTATTATTTATATAAAAACGAAAAGGGAGCGTAAAGAAAATATAGTATCTTTGCCACATGGAAACGATGATAAAGAAATTCTGCCAAAGATACAGACTTCCGGAAAAAAGCCTGCATGAACTTTTGTCACACATGACAGAATATCATTTTGGCAAAGGAGAATTAATTGTGAAAGAGGGAGAACGGAACACCAACTTCTACATTCTTAAGAAAGGCATCTGGCGTGCTTATTATATGATAGACGGAACAGAAAGTTCTCTCTGGTTTGCCGGAACAGGCGAAATAGCCTTTTCATCCTGGGGGTATGTCAATAATGAAATTTCACAAGTGAATATTGAATCTGTGAATGAAAGTACTGCCTATTATATTGCCAAACCGGATTTAGAAGAGCTCTTCAACAGTTCCATAGAGTTATCTAACTTCGGTCGAAAAATCTTTGAACAGGAAATACTATTCATTGACGGCTACACATTGGCATACGGTACTCCAAGTGCCAAAGAACGTTATCTAACCTTGATGGAAGAGAACCCGGAATTATTGCAATATGTTCCATTGAAACATCTGGCATCCTATTTATACATTACCCCACAGTCATTGAGCAGAATACGGGCTGGATTAAAAAGAAGAAGATAAACTCATAAAACCTTTATGAAATTTTTCCCTTCTTCACCCTGTCAACTCCATGCCTGAACCCTATCTGCGACA
>NZ_MSHA01000011.1:13389-14488 GCF_001940965.1 Bacteroides sp. Phil13
TGTCGCAGATAGGGTTCAGGCATGAATCATATATCATGAAAACGAGATATAAAACAGTACTCATATGGATATAAATCAGATTATTGATCATATAGGCAAACTCCCGGAAGCGTCAAAGAATACGTTAAAAGAGATTATTTCTGAGGTTACATATCCCAAAGGACACATTTTATTTAAAGCAGATAAAGTGGAAACCAAGGTATATTTCATCAAGAAAGGTATTGTCCGCGCTTATACAGAGTTAGCAGACAACGAGATAACATTCTGGTTCGGACGTGAAGGCGACACAGTAGTTTCAATGAAAAGCTATGTATCCAACCAAAGAGGCTATGAAAATATAGAGCTTCTGGAAGAATGTGAACTATATGAAATGAAGAAACAATCCTTGCATGAACTATTCAGCAAAGACATACATATTGCTAACTGGGGAAGAGAATTTGCAGAACAGGAACTGCTAAAAACAGAGGAAAGATTTATCGGCAGACAATTCAAAACATCTCTGGAACGCTATAGGGACCTGATGAATCACACTCCTGATCTGCTGCAAAGAGTACAATTAGGCTATATAGCTTCTTATCTTGGCATCACCCAAGTCAGTTTAAGCCGTATCCGGGCCAAATTCAGGTAAATCACTTTTTATCATTTGTTAAATAACAAATCAAAACAATTCATGAACTTTGCACACAAAAAATAAAAGTTATGAGTTGGATATATTTGATTGTAGCCGGGTTGTTCGAAGTAGCATTTACATCGTGCATGGGCAAAGTAAAAGAAACAACAGGCAGTGAAATGTACTGGTGGTTCACCGGTTTCTTAGTATCTATGAGTATCAGTATGTTTTTACTGATAAAAGCAACACAAGCCCTGCCCATTGGTACGGCTTATGCAGTGTGGACGGGAATAGGTGCAGTGGGAACTGTATTAGCAGGCATACTGATATTCAAAGAGCCTGCTACCGTATGGAGATTACTTTTCATTGTAACGTTGATCGGTTCGATCATCGGTTTAAAAGTTGTTTCTCATTAAAACTAAAAAACGAGGTTGTGTCAAAACTCTGGCACAACCTTTTTTATGCACAAAGCCCAGACTTTCGCAAGCC
>NZ_MSHA01000012.1:0-30329 GCF_001940965.1 Bacteroides sp. Phil13
TACTATGAAAAACACAATGCAAAGATACGTACTTTCGGGATAACTGCAAATTATCCAAATAAAAAAGTATGTTCTATAACATTAATTAAAAATATAGACTTAATCTTATATCTTTGTTAACCTTTAGCCTCCTGATACATAAACCGTTTAATAGATTTTTTGGCTGTCTTTTCAAACTCCTCAAAATGTATCTTCACCTTTGATATCTGGCAATAAGCCGGTAATTGCTGGTTGAGTTCGTTACGGTTAGCTTCCATCATACACTCTACATCCGTTTGTTGCAGTCCATTGGCAAATGCATCATCAAAGTCCGGATAAATCAGTGCTACCAGTTTTTCTTTTTGCAACACAATGAGTGACTCGGAAACGTAAGGCATATTATTCAGTTTGCTTTCAATCTCTTCCGGATAGATGTTTTGTCCGCTGGAAGTGAGCAACATATTCTTGCTGCGCCCGCGCACAGTTACATAACCTTCCGCATCCATTGTGCCTAAATCGCCTGTATGCAGCCAGCCATTTACGTCAATGATTTGTGAAGTTGCTTCCTGGTTTTTATAATATCCTAGCATCAGGTTGGTACCCCGACAAATGATTTCTCCCGCCACCTTTTCCGGATCAGACGAATCTATCTTCACTTCCATGCGTGTGGTTGCCTTACCGCATGATGCCAGCTTCAGGGTTTCCCAGCGGCTGGAACAGATGATAGGACCACATTCCGTCATACCGTAAGCGATGGTGTAGGGGAAGCCTATCTGTTTGAGAAAGCGCTCGACTTCTGCATTGAACGGGGCTCCACCAATGATAATTTCATCGAAGTTACCGCCGAATATTTCCATTGCTTCTTTGCGTGCAAGAGCTCTGATCTTGTCATTGATGATAGGAACATGGAGCAGTAACTTACCAATTTTATTATCTACACGCGGCAGGATGTTCTTCTTGATAATCTTTTCTACAATCAGAGGCACGCATGAGATGACACGTGGCTTGATTTCAGCGAAAGACTGTGCGATAATTTTAGGAGTCGGCATGCGAGTGAGGAAGTAGATGTGTGCCCCGGCTGAAAAACCGTAAAGGAAATCGTAAGTCATTCCGAATACATGTCCCATAGGAAGCATGGAAACTATGTTATCGCCCGGTTTCACCGGAAGCATCTCATGGCAGTAATTCACGTTGGACCAGAGGCTACGATAGGGGAGCATAACACCTTTGGAATATCCGGTAGTACCGGAAGTATAGTTAATAATGGCAAGTTCTTCCGGTTCATCCTTCCGATAGCAGATGTGTTCGGGACGGAAGTTTTTAGGATAGCGCTGTCCGTAGAGAGTATTGCGGTGCTCGAAAGCTTCCATCAATCGTTTGTCGCGACAGACTACAGGGGTGAATTCAGTCATCAGAATAATGCCCAGCAATTGCGGCATGGCGTCTTCATTCAGGTTTTCCCACACCTGATCTCCCACAAAAAGCAGTCTGGCTTCAGAGTGATTGACGATATTGTGTATATTATCCGCTTTAAATTCATGAAGGATAGGCACAATAACAGCTCCATAAGTGATGGTTGCCAGGAAAGTAACTGCCCAGTGTGCACTATTACGACCGCAGACGGCAATCTTATCACCCGGCTGGATACCGGCACTTTCCAGTACAATATGGAATTTTGCAATCTTGCGAGCCACGTCTTTATATTGGAGAGTAGCACCCTTATAGTCAGTCAAGGCGTTTAAGTTCCAGTTCCGAATGATGCTCTGTTCAATGTAATCAATGAAGTGTTGTTCCTGTTCCATCTGTTAAATTTGCACACTTTAGTTAAAACTGCGCAAATATAGAGCTAAATGTGATGGCGTGCAAGTTTATATATTTATTCTTTGGTGGGAGACGAAAGAAAAAGAAAAAATAACCAATTGTACTTTCTTTTGCCTTGATGCAAAAGAAAGATACCAAAGAAAAATTGCAGAAAGCCCTTACGTTCGGCATCCTCAAGCAAGCTTGCGGATGCTCTCACTTAAACGGGCTTTTCAAGGCTGCACTTCCGGGGCTACTCCGAAAGTATTTTCAGCTAAAGGGCAGGAACTCGCTTCGCTCAAACAGCCTGCCCTTTTTAACGCCGAAAACACTTTCTATGCTTAACACCCCTACAGTGAGGCCGGGAAACCATGCGGCGTAAATGGGGGAAATATTACGTGGTTGTATTACATAGCATCTGTGATGCATAGTCCTATATCGCGCAGCGCTTTACCGCGCAGCCTTCGGGCATAGGCGTAGGTGCGTCAGGCGGAGATATTGTCAGGCGCAGGTAAGGGGCGATCTGTCTGAGCGTAGCGAGTTCGAGCCCCATCTGCGCATGGCGGTATCGGAGTAGCACCGTAGACGTAGCCCGTGCCCTTTCTTTTTGATATCTTTTTCTTTCGGGCAAACGAAAGAAAAAGTACACACATATTAATCACTACTCTTCTTATCCGAAATCAGCAACAACTTATCCCCCAAATGTAATTTCAGCGATCCGTTCGGTATCAGGAATTCCGTGCCTCGTTTCACAATCATTACGAGTGCTCCATTAGGCAGAGTGATATCCTTCAGGGTATCGCCTTCTTCCAGCATCTCCGTGGTAACGGTCATATCGCTGAGATCACTATCAATTTCTTCGGGCAATTCCACACCGAATTCATTACCGGTCTTTTCCAACGGGGTAGAAAGTTTCAGTAAGCGGGCAGCTAAGGAAACGGTAGTACCCTGGATAACGAGAGAAACAATAGTGATAAAGAATACGATATTGAAGATCACGTCGGCACCCGGTACTTGCGCTACTACCGGATAAGTGGCGAAGATGATAGGTACTGCTCCGCGCAAACCTACCCAGGAAACGAAGAGTCGCGAACGGTTTGTAATCTTCTTGCCGAAAGGCAGCAAGCAGAGGAAGACACTGAGCGGACGACCGATAACAATCATAAATACACCGATAAGCGTTGCTACTAAAGCGATATCAAGTAACTCGTGAGGATTTACCAACAAACCGAGGCAAAGGAACATGATGATTTGGAACAGCCAGGTTAATCCATCCATGAAAGTATAAATCTCTTTGCGATGCATTATCTTGTTGTTACCTACCATAATACCGGCAATGTAAACGGCAAGGTAGCCATTTCCTTTCAGAAGATCGGTAATGGAGAAAGTGAAAAATACAAATGCAAGTAGAAGAATGGGATAAAGAGCCTGATTATCAATATTAAGCTTATTCAGCATGAGGATGGCAAGTTTGCCGAGAAGGTATCCGGCAGCCGCACCTACTATGAACTGAATAACGAACGAACTGAAGATACCTCCAACACCCATTCCACCGGATTGTATGAACTGTATCAGCACGATGGTAAGCATGTAAGCCATCGGGTCATTGCTACCACTTTCAAGTTCCAGCATGGGGCGAAGGTTATGTTTCAGATTCATTTTCTGCGAACGTAAGATGGCAAATACAGAAGCGGAATCGGTAGATGACATGGTGGAGGCAAGCAGTAGGGATGTAGTGATAGGAAGATAAATATTTGACCAACTCATGCCGGCAATCCACCAGATGAAAAGTCCTGTAAAGATGGCAGTTAGCAGTACGCCGATTGTGGAGAGAACAATGCCCGGAACGAGAATCGGTTTAATTTCGTTGAATTTAGTATCCATGCCGCCGGAAAACAAAATAACGCTAAGAGCAACCATACCAATAAATTGTGCTTCTTTAGCGTTATGAAACTGTAGTCCGAAACCATCGCTACCGAAAATCATGCCGACGACAAGGAATAGTAACAGGGCAGGGACTCCGAATCGATAGCCGGTCTTGCCGACAATAATACTAATGAAAAGTAAGATAGAACCGATTAAAAGAATGTTTTCTGCTGTAAAAATCATAAATTAGGTATTATTTAAGTTGTTTATTCAAGGATTTAGTTATCGCAAAGCGAAGTTACGTCTATTTTTTAACAATTGCAAGGTGTAAAATGTTCAGATTGAATTTTACTTTCTTTTCATATAATCCTTCATTACAAATTTTCTTAATTGAATTTTAGTACAAACATGGTTTCCTTTCCGGGATGTAGGGAAAGACTACCACCTGACAGGCGCATAATCTGACGGGAAATGCTCAAACCTATGCCGCTGCTACCTTCTTTTGTGGTGAAGAAAGGTATGAAAATGTGTTCTGCTACTTCAGAAAGAATGGCAGGACCGTTATTGGATACTTCGATGAGTACGGCTTCATTTTCATTGCAATAAGCGTGTAAGGTGATAATGCCTTCCGGAATTTCTGCTGCTTCGATGGCCTGAATGGCATTTTTCAATAAGTTGATGAGTACCTGTGAGATAAGGTTCTCATCTGCATAAAGAATAAGATCATCTGGAGTGATGTGGGAGTGGAAAGTGATATGGGAATCAGGATATTGATGCCGTGCCAGTTCCACCATGCGGTTGATAAAACCTTTGACGTAGAACAAGGAAGGTTCCGGTTTGGGGATACGGGTGAAACGGAGGTAATTTTCTACAAAAGAGAGAAGTCCTTTGCCCGTGGTGCTGATGGTGTGCAGGCCATTGCGGATTTCGTCAGCAGTTTCTTTGTCGGAAGAAATGGATTCACTTTTCGCTTTTAATTCTTCGCTTCCTTGTATCAGTGTCAGCAATGTATCGCTCAGTGAAGTGATGGGAGTGACGGAATTCATAATTTCATGTGTCAGTACACGGATCAGGCGTATCCAGGAGTCGATTTCCTTTTCGTCCAGTTCGTTATTGATATCATTTAGGGCAAGGATACGGAAATGCTCCTGACGGATGGTTATGTCGGAGACGCGGATGGAGAGATTGACCGTACCGCGTTCGTTGGATAGGCGGGTTTGTAACTTATCTCCTGGACGGCAATGGGTGAAAAGTCCCATAAGGTTTGCATCGATACGGCTTAGTTGGCTAACATGGGTGAAGACTTCCAACCCTAACAGGCGGAGGGCTTCATTATTTTTCTGGTAAACAGCACCTGCATCGTTCAGTACCAGGATACCGGTATTGATGCAGTCGAGAATGAGTTCGTAATATTTTTCCTGTTGTGCCGTTTCGCTCTTTACATTATATAATATAGAAGCAACGTGATTCAGGGCCTGGTTTACAATACGGTTGTCCGGAATGTCTTCGTGTTCGGAGAAATGGATGGACGCATCGTTGTTTTCAATGGCATCGAGCAGAAACAGGACCTTCTGTGTATGCCGGCGATACAGTTTCCATTGCCAGCGCAGACTCGTTAGCAGCAGCAAGGAAGAGATGACTATCCATAAAAGGTCTTTATAAATAATGGATACCGTGACAGCTCCTGCCAACAGGAGAGAGATGATGATGCGGAAAAAGTAGCGGTCGGTGATGTATCGGTAGTAATGTTTCATAATCCGAACTTTTTCATTTTGTTATAGAGAGTCTGCCGGGTGATGCCGAGTTGCGCGGCAACAGCGGATAGATTGCCGTTACAGGTATCCAGAGCTTTTTGTATCATTTTCCGTTCCATTTCTTCAAGGGTGGCTGCTTCTGTACCGGTATCGCTTCCGGTGCGTGAGGTTTCGGGACGCTTAGGCAACTGGAACAGTTCTGCCGGCAGTTCGTTGCCGTCGCAAATAATGACTGCTTTCTCTATGGCATGCTCCAGTTCACGGATATTTCCATACCAGGGATGTGTTTTCAATTTGGTACAGGCAGCATCGGAAAGCCGTAATAATGCTTTGTCATATTGCTTGCAGAAGCGTGTTATAAAGCGTTCGGCAAGAGGAAGAATGTCTTCCGGCCGTTCGCGCAAAGGCGGAATTTCAAGATGGATAGTATTGATGCGGTAAAGCAAGTCTTCACGGAATTCATTGCGTTGTACCATCTCGTTCAGGTTGCGGTTGGTGGCACAAATCAGACGGATGTCGACAGCGATAGGCTGGTTGCTGCCTACACGGACAATACTGCGGCGTTGCAATACGGTCAGTAGTTTGGCTTGCAGGTGATAGGGTAAATTGCCGATTTCATCGAGAAACAGTGTGCTATGGTCTGCTGTTTCGAACTTACCGGGACGGTCAGCGTATGCATCTGTGAAAGAGCCTTTTGTATGCCCGAAAAGCTCGCTTTCAAAGAGGCTTTCGGTGATGGCTCCCATGTCTACGGCAACCATTTCCTTCGTACGGCGGGAAGAAAGTGCATGAATTTCACGTGCCAGCATCTCTTTTCCCGTACCGTTTTCTCCGGTGATAAGTATATTTGCATTGGTTATGGCGACTTTCTCCACCAGCGAGCGCAGTTGCTGCATAATGGGGCTTTCTCCCCAATACATGGCAGGGGTTACGGGCGAGGCACTTTTTCCGTTATTCTTATTATGAATGGCTTGGGCTGCATTCAGTAAGGTTTCCACCAGCTTTTGATTATCCCATGGCTTGACAATAAAGTCCGTAGCTCCTTCTTTAATGCCACGCACGGCAAGATCGATATCTCCATAAGCAGTGAAAAGAACCACAGGCAAGGAGGGACGAAGGCGTTTGATCTCCTGCAACCAGAATAATCCTTCGTTTCCGGTATTGATGCCTGATGTAAAGTTCATGTCAAGTAACACTACCGATGGAGTTTCTTCACGCAACACAGAGGTAAGTGTGACAGGTGAAGTGAGCGTGATGATCTTTTCGAAATGGGGTTTCAACAGCAGTTGCACAGCGGTGAGCACACCGCGGTTATCATCGACAATGAGGATATTTCCGGGCTTTTTCATACGAGAGTTTCTTTTGAGGGAGTAAAGATAATGCAAATCGAAGGTATAACTTTCATGCTTGCATGAAAAAGTTATGCTGAGATGCAGCTTATTTTCTGTAAAGATAAGGAAGTTCAGCGAAAAAAATGAAAGATACTTGTCATATTTTCTACATACCGGCGTAATACGAATAACCGACCTTTGCCTGCAACTAAAAATACAGACACTATGAGATTACGTGCTTTTTATTCTACCATTCTATTATTTTATAATGTGTGTCGTGCCCGGCATGGACAACCTTATTATTCTTTGCTACAAGCGATTAAACAAAAAGTAAAATCCGCTGTTTCTTATATTTCCGATTTTGAGGAGGAATTGGTGAAGTTTGCCCGCGCACGTAAATGCGACGTACGGTACGAGGATATGATGATGAACGAAAAACCTGAAGAGCGCCTCTGTAGTTAAAATCGTGAATTGTAAATTACTAAATTATAAAAATATAAAGATGAAAGTTCTTTTTATTGTTCAAGGAGAAGGCCGCGGTCATCTGACGCAAGCCATCACGCTGGAAGAAATTCTACGACGCAACGGGCACGAGGTAGTAGAAGTACTGGTGGGGAAGAGCAATACCCGTCGCCTGCCGGGTTTCTTCAATCGCAGCATACAGGCACCTGTGAAACGCTTTCTCAGTCCGAACTTTTTGCCTACGCCTGCCAATAAGCGGGTCAGCATGTCTCGCAGTATCGCATATAATCTGATGCAGGTTCCTGCTTATCTGCGTAGCATCTGTTATATTCACCGGCGTATCCATGAAACTGATGCGGACCTCGTAATCAACTTTTATGAGTTACTGACGGGTTTGACTTATCTTTTTTTCCGCCCTTCTGTACCGCAGATCAGTGTCGGCCATCAATATCTTTTCCTGCATCATGACTTTGAGTTTCCCCAAAAGAATCCTATGAGCCTGCTGATGCTCCGTTTTTTTACACGACTCACGTGTATCGGAGCCAAAGAGAAGCTGGCTCTCTCATTCCGTCCGATGGAAACGGACGAAGAAGCGCATATACGCGTGGTACCGCCTTTACTGCGGCGCGAAGTGCTTTGTTGTGAAGCTGCTTCTGGAGAGTATGTGCACGGTTATATGGTTAATGCCGGATTTGGAGAAAGTATCTCCCAGTGGCATGAGCAGCATCCTGAAGTACCTTTGCACTTCTTCTGGGACAAACCGGATGAGCTGGAAGTGTGCCGGATGGATGAAACATTGTCATTTCATCAGTTGGATGACGAAAAATTCCTTCGCTATATGTCGGGTTGCCGGGTATATGCCACTACGGCAGGCTTTGAATCCGTTTGTGAGGCTATGTATCTGGGTAAGCCTTTGTTAATGGTGCCGGCGCACATCGAACAGGATTGTAACGCTTATGATGCGGCACGAGGCGGAGCAGGTATTATTTCCGATAATTTTGAGGTAGACCGTTTGTTGGAGTTCGCCAGGAGTGAGTATCAACCCGAAGAGAATTTCCGTAGCTGGGTGCTCAGTTGTGAGTGGCGGTTGCTGAACTGTATAGAAACAGCGGAAGGAATAGGCTTTGTAAATGATTATAAATTGATATATGAATAAGAAAATAGCCTGTATGAAAATAAAGAAGGGGAAAATTAACTTCCCCCTCTCTTTTCTTTTGCTTTTGCTGTCTCTTGGGTAGCGGTGGTTTCTGTTTCTTCTGTTTGCTCTTCGGTGTCCTTTTCCGCTTCTTTTTGTTCCATTTCCCGTCTCAGTCTTTTCAACCTCCACTTATTCCAGAACATAAGCTCTTTCCATCGGTTGAAGTCCTTCTTGAAAATGATACCGATACCTTGCGTTGTCAGATTGGTCCTTGTGTAATAGCGGTCGTTCGTCTCATTATACGCTTTCAGGCGAATATCTCCGCTACGGTTCACAAGCCATTCTGCTTCAAAGTCTCCTACAAAGTTCGTATTTGCCATCGGATTGTCGCGGTATCCGAAGTTACCATTGATAAGCAGACGATTGTTCAGTAATTGCCCCGATAGCATTCCTTCGAATTCCATATCCGTCCAGCCTTTTTCTCCGGTGCTGAGGTTGGTACCTATATTCCAGTTGTTACTATTAATAATGTTGGAAAGTGCATTGTTTAGTTGTCCCGAAAGGGTGGATGAAAGCACAGAAGTCATCATATTCGAGTTTTGTGTGGCATCTACATTTTCGGGTGTATAAAATTTGCCGATACCTAACAGATAGAGGATCTGCATATTCATTTGTTCGTCCGTAGGGATATAGTTGCGTATAAGTGCTTGTACTTCATCTCGTTCATTAGGCACTTCCAGTCCCAACTTAATGTCAGGAGAAGTGAGTTGGCCTGTCAGATTCATGGTACAGTTTACCCGGATATTCGTAGGGATTCCATAGCTGCTTGCATTGGGTACCAGGTCATTCAATGATGCGGAATTCACCATATAGTTTGCCTGGATATCCATGGTGGCATCCAACGGAGGACCGTTAAAACTGATAGTACTTCCGTCTTTTATTGTAAAATCCTTGCGTATCACTTCCTGCAAACTGAATTTATAAACTCCCTGACTGATGCGGTAACTACCGAACATTTTTACATCATCGCCTTTGTTGTAAAACTCTGTGCGGATATTTCCGGACCCTCGTCCACTGATGTAGTCGCCTGCAATGGGATCCATAACAATCTTCATGGTTGCATTCGGGGTAGCTTCTACAAGCAGATTTAGGCGGATATCGGTATGACTTTCTTCTTCCTGTTGTATTTCTTGTTGTGCCAGCTCATAATCAGAGGTCAAATTGATGGAGTCCAGCACAGCACGACGAGGTGTTTTATCTACATACTTGATGAATTGGGTACTGGCAGCTGAAGATACATTATCCTTTATATAAACAAAATTAGTATTTCGGTCGGTAGTCATAGCTACATCTATATTTACGCCATCTTGCGCATTACCGGCAATCAGAGCATTGCCTGTTCCATATACCGTACCATAGAAAGGCAAGTCAAGCGATTCTTTTGTATTCATCACCAGCATATTATTTACGTCAAACTGAAAACGATATTCCAGATTCTTGAAGTGTTCATAGTGCAGGTAACCGTTTGCGTGTCCCTGGTTGCCCTGAGGGTCGAAAATGCGGTTATTATGGAAAGTCAGCCCGTTCGGCTCTATGAGAATACTGTCTTTTATGAAGAAAGTGGTGTTCAATACGTCTACTTTCATGGAAGCATCGCCAAGTACGCGTCCTTCCATGGTAAGCCCTTTAAATTTACCATAGAAATGTACGTTGCCACTGGCTCGTCCGTTAAATTCCGGTGTAATACTACTCATGTAGTGTTCAATAAACTTGAGATTGGTGCTGTCCGCTTCAATTTGTAAGTCGAGTGCACTTGTGGGTTTTATGGGATAGATATATCCATATACATGACTTTTGGCTATGTCTTTCTCACGAATATGTGCATCGAGATAAATTCCTTTTACTTCGTGATGCCATTCTCCATGAATATTGGCATCGCCCAATAATCCGTCGTTCAACCCAAGACTTCGGATAAACAGGTCGGTATACATAACGGGAGTTTTTAATACTCCACTGGCATAGGCTGGACCGGTAGCTTCGCCTTTGAAGTTAACCCCAAGGTTGGCTATATCGAATACATATCCTATATTAATATCTTTCAAGTCCAGGCGTACCGTGTCATTGGGTTCTTCTGAAATGACCCCATTGATGCGCAAGTGTCGGTCTTTATGGCTGAAATAGAAATCATTAATATGTATTTTCCCGGAATCTATGACTACTTGTGAGGGGTGTATTTCCCATAGAGTATCATTCAGAATGATATCTGTCTTTTGTACATCTACGACCGTTTTCAAGGGCGAAACTGCCTTACGGGAACGCTTGTTATCTCGTTCTTCGGCTTGTGCACGGAGAAAATGTGCAGTAGCAGCCAGTTTGCCACTATAGGTGACGGAACTGCTGTTACCCCAGTTTAGGGAAGTCTGAATAAGGTCGTCTTTGGCCTGAGCTTCCAATGCAATGTTTATTGCACCTGTCGGCTTGCGGTTATTGAAGCGCAGTCGGGCATGAACTTTGTCACCCGGATTTTCGCATAATAGCATTCCGGATTCAATGAATTTATCTCCATAACGCAGACGTGGAAAATAGCCCTCTACCCGCAAGCGTTGCGCTTTGTCATTGAAATAACCTTTTAGAGTAGAGTGTGTATAGATTTTAATGGGAACATTGAATACGGTGGACAATAAATCCGTATTGAAGATGTTTACATCAAAATGGAAATTATTCTCGCTTTCTATGGGGTTCTTGTCCGGTAATATCAGAGCGGGAATGTATTTCCGCATGATATTCATTACACTGGCAGGCAGGGTACGATAAGAATAATCCCCCTCGATGCTTGCATTCAGGAAATTAGAGGTTACTGTCAGTTGCTTATGAGAACTATCCCTCTGGCTGGCAGCGATTTTCAGGTTATCCAGAAAATACTCCTTATCGGGTGCAGTGAATTGCAGACTGTCGATATTGATTTCTCCATTCATTTCATCAATAGATCCACCTGTGAAGTCGGCTGTTAATTGAACTGAAAGTTCTGTATCCTCATATTTGGGGGTTAGGTGGAGTTCGTGCGGACGCACATTGCGAATGCTGGCGTGAAAGTTGAAAGTCGGTATACGGCTGACGGTATTGATATTACCGTTCAGCAGAATAGAACCATTTTCGTCATCCAATGCTACTTTTCCATTGAAACCGCCTTGTTTGTATTCTCCGTCCAGTGTGATATTTTCATAATTATAATCACTATAGTCGATGGAAGCAATCAATCCTTTCATCACAATGGAAGGGTATTGATTTTCATAGTGGCTGCCTTCAATGTCAAGATTGAAAGTTACTTTTCCCAGCTTTTCGTTATCCAGCATATTGCCCAATTCGAGTTCTTCAGTCTTTACGGCACCCGAATATGCAAAATAACCTTTTTCTTTATCTGAACTTATTTTCAAGTCTGTCTTGATGGAGCCAATGTCTGTGTATATCAAACCATAAGTTACGATGTCCGTGAAATAGCCTGATACTTCTCCATGAAATGAAATGGTGCCCAAACGTTGTAATATAGGAGGAACACTCTCGTAATTCTTACTCAAGTTGCGTACAAAAAAAGCAACCCCTTCCGGATCGGCATATAAATTGGACAGGTTACCAAATACAAATGCATCCTGAGGACGGGATAGATCTTGTAAAGATACATCTCCTCTCAAACGGAAATGCGGTCCTCCTGTGATTGATAGGTGGGGACAGTTCAGCTGGTTAATGGTACCGTTTGTTTCTACAGCTATTTGCAGCTTTTCTTTAAAAGGAGAAAATGCGGGAACAAATGCTGCCAAATCACGAAGTACGATATCTGAAGGCAGCATACGGAACGAGAAGTGCACGTCATTAACAAAATTACCAAAAGCCCCCAGACTGTCATATTCCATACGTATGGTGTCCATGGCAAGTGAAGTATTGGGCAGGTCGATTGCAAAATTCTCGATATTCATCTTCTGATTATTTGCAACAACCTTTAAGCTCAGCCTCTTTAACTCAAATCCGGAATTTCCTTCTTCTATACTTAAACGTTTGATAGCAGCATTTATAGAATCATTTTGAAGTGCTTTTAAGGAGATATTGGCAATAATGTTACGTAGCTGTATGTGCTGTGCATTGAACTTTCCCGGTGTTTCTTCTGCCGACAGCACATTGTAGGACAGCTTGCCGCGCCGTATCAATAGAGAATTGATGCGGATATCCAGATTACTTTCTTTTTTGATGGTATCTTTAGAGGCAAATGCATCAAGTACGAACTGGAAATTGGGTATATCTTCCGGTGTTTTCTTTTCCAGATTGATGTTAAAACCAAATAACTGCACGTTACTGATGGAAACTTTTCCCTTGAATAGGGGCAATATATCGAATTTAGCTGAAAGACGGGATATCTTCAGCATTTCTTTATCGGACTGGTCATTCAATAATAAGTCATCAATTATGATGCGGTTTAGCAGTCCCATATTTATCCGCCCGATGGTCAATTGTGTACCCAGAACGTTAGCCAATTCGTTTGCAACCAGCACAGACATTTGTCGCTGAACGTAAGGAATGTTCAACAACAATATAGTCCCGATATACAAACTAAGTATAATACCGAGCACCCAGCGAACTGTCTTTTTTAACTTTCTGATAGGCGGTTTGTTTGAATTAGCCAACAAAAATATGAAATAATACGTTATCAATCCTACTTTTATCATTACTTTTGCAGCGTTTAAACGTAAATAACGATATGAGTACAATAATTTTAGGAATAGAAAGCTCTTGCGACGACACCTCTGCTGCCGTCATCAAAGATGGATACCTGCTATCAAACGTCGTTTCCAGTCAGGCGGTGCATGAAGCCTATGGCGGTGTAGTTCCCGAATTAGCTTCACGTGCACATCAGCAAAACATAGTTCCGGTGGTGCATGAAGCATTGAAACGCGCCGGAGTGACTAAGGAAGAATTGAGTGCAGTGGCGTTCACCAGAGGACCGGGATTGATGGGTTCTTTGTTGGTAGGTGTGTCATTTGCCAAAGGTTTTGCTCGTTCTTTAGGTATTCCTATGATTGATGTTAATCATTTGACAGGTCATGTGTTAGCTCATTTTATTAAAGCAGAAGGTGAAGAGAATGCTCAGCCTGAATTTCCTTTCCTTTGCCTGCTTGTATCGGGAGGAAATTCGCAAATTATCCTGGTAAAGGCATACAATGATATGGAGATTTTAGGGCAGACGATTGATGATGCTGCTGGAGAAGCCATCGACAAGTGTTCGAAGGTAATGGGATTGGGGTATCCCGGTGGTCCGATTATTGATAAGTTGGCCCGTCAGGGAAATCCGAAGGCATTTACTTTTAGCAAACCTCATATCCCTGGATTAGATTATAGTTTCAGCGGTTTGAAAACCTCATTCCTGTATTCTTTGCGTGACTGGATAAAGGAAGACCCCGATTTCATCGAACATCATAAGGTCGATTTGGCAGCTTCGCTTGAAGCTACCGTAGTGGATATCCTGATGGATAAGCTCCGTAAGGCTGCTAAAGAACATAAGATAAAGCAAGTAGCCGTGGCTGGTGGTGTTTCTGCTAATAATGGCTTGCGCAATGCCTTTCGTGAACATGCTGAAAAGTATGGGTGGAATATATTTATTCCCAAATTCAGCTATACGACGGATAATGCCGCTATGATTGCGATTACAGGTTATTTCAAATATCAGGATAAAGATTTCTGTTCGATAGATGCACCGGCTTACTCACGTGTAACGTTGCAATAAAAGGAGTTTTAGAGCACTTTTCGGCCTGCACCGTACCTGGTCCGTGTCTGGTCCATACCAACTCCATACCAAGTCCAAGTGTATAGATACGGAGCAAACACGGAGTTGATACGGATTTGGTGATATGGAGAGGAAAAATAGAACAAAATACAGAAATAATATATATATAAGGTATATGAAGCTGGAAGAAAAGATTGGGGAGTTATTAAAATCGAAGAATTTGTCCCTTTCCACCGCAGAAAGCTGTACAGGAGGCAGTATTGCAGCTCTGGTGACTTCAGTTCCAGGGAGTTCGGAATACTTTAATGGAGGGATTGTGGCATATTCTAATGAGGTGAAGATGTCTCTGCTCCATGTCTCTGCTGAAACTTTGGAGAAATATGGAGCTGTCAGTCGGGAGACTGTTATCGAGATGGTGAAAGGTGCGATGAAAGCGTTGAAAACAGATTGCGCTGTCGCTACATCAGGAATTGCAGGTCCCGGAGGGGGGACAGCGGAAAAGCCCGTCGGAACGGTATGGATTGCTGCTGCCTATAAAAATGAAATTGTAACTTTCAGACAAGAGGGAGATGATGGAAGGGGTGGAAATGTGCAAAAAGCCATTCAAAATGCTCTAATGATGCTCTGTGAGTGCTTAAAATGAAGAAAAAATGCTATCAGACAATGAATTATTTTATGAAAAACTTGTTTGGTATCGATAAAAGTACTTACTTTGCGCTCTGTTTGAAATAAGTATAGATAAAAACTATAAAAATAAGATAGAAATGTCGAAGATTTGTCAAATTACCGGAAAGAAAGCCATGATTGGCAACAATGTTTCACACTCAAAGAGAAGAACTAAGAGAACCTTTGATTTGAACTTGTTTAACAAGAAGTTCTACTATGTAGAGCAAGATTGCTGGATCAGCCTTAGCATTTGTGCTAACGGTCTGCGTATTATTAATAAGAAAGGACTGGACGCTGCTTTGAACGACGCAGTAGCAAAAGGTTATTGTGATTGGAAAAGCATTAAAGTAATTGGCTAAAAAGTAGAGGAGAATACTGATTATGGCAAAGAAAGCAAAAGGTAACAGAGTACAGGTGATTCTGGAATGCACAGAACACAAAGATAGCGGTATGCCGGGAACTTCTCGTTATATCACTACTAAGAACAGAAAGAATACAACTGAAAGATTGGAATTGAAGAAATACAATCCGATCCTGAAGAGAGTAACAGTACATAAAGAAATTAAATAATAAGTATAACCCATGGCAAAGAAAACTGTAGCAAGTTTGCACGAAGGTTCTAAAGAAGGTCGTGCTTATACAAAGGTTATCAAGATGGTTAAGTCTCCGAAGACTGGTGCTTACATCTTTGATGAACAAATGGTATTGAACGAAAAAGTACAAGACTTTTTCAAGAAATAAGATAGTCCGTCGAAAGACGTTTAATTATAAAATCCTCTTATCGTATTCCGGTAAGGGGATTTTTTTTGTACTTTATCCCCGTACTTTCATTACTTTGTTATATCTTTGTGGCATAATGTATTGTACAAAAAAATAGGATATGGGATTTTTTAGTTTTTTCTCAAAGGAAAAGAAGGAAACTTTAGATAAAGGATTATCTAAGACGAAAGAAAGTGTATTCGGAAAGATTGCCCGTGCTGTGGCAGGAAAGTCGAAAGTAGATGATGAAGTGCTTGATAATCTGGAAGAAGTGCTGATAACTTCGGATGTAGGTGTAGAAACGACGTTAAATATTATTCAACGTATAGAAAAGCGTGCTGCATCTGAAAAATATATGAATGCGCAGGAGCTGAATACTATCTTGCGTGATGAAATCGCTGCTTTGCTAACGGAAAATAATTCGGACGATGTAGATGATTTTGAAGCACCGATTGCGAAGAAACCTTACGTAATTATGGTAGTAGGGGTGAATGGCGTTGGCAAAACAACTACTATTGGTAAGTTGGCTTACCAATTCAAGAAAGCGGGCAAAAGCGTTTATCTGGGAGCAGCGGATACTTTTCGTGCAGCAGCTGTGGAACAGTTGGATATCTGGGGTGGACGGGTAGGAGTACCTGTCGTAAAACAAAAGATGGGAGCTGATCCGGCTTCTGTGGCCTACGATACATTAAGCTCTGCTGTTGCTAACAATGCTGATGTGGTAATTATTGATACTGCCGGTCGCCTTCACAATAAGGTCGGCTTGATGAATGAGTTGACTAAGATTAAAAATGTAATGAAGAAAGTGGTTCCTGATGCTCCTAATGAAGTTCTATTGGTACTGGATGGTTCTACCGGGCAGAATGCATTTGAGCAGGCTAAGCAATTTACGTTAGCTACGGAAGTAACCGCAATGGCTATCACTAAGCTGGATGGTACGGCGAAAGGTGGAGTTGTTATCGGCATTTCTGATCAGTTTAAGATACCTGTTAAATATATTGGCTTGGGTGAAGGTATGGAAGATTTGCAGGTGTTCCGTAAGAAAGAATTTGTTGACTCGTTGTTTGGGGAGAATGCATGAAACGGAAAACAATTGATATCATAACTTTAGGGTGTTCTAAGAATTTGGTGGATTCGGAGCATTTGATGCGCCAGTTGGAAGAAGCCGGATATCACGTGACTCATGATACGGAAAAGCCTAAAGGAGAGATTGCTGTTATCAATACTTGTGGTTTTATCGGTGATGCTAAAGAGGAATCCATTAACATGATCCTGGAATTTGCACAGGCAAAGGAAGAAGGAAATCTGGAAAAGTTATATGTAATGGGTTGTCTTTCTGAACGCTATCTGAAAGAATTAGCGATTGAAATTCCGCAGGTTGATAAGTTTTATGGTAAATTTAACTGGGCGGAGTTATTGCTGGATCTAGGTAAAGTCTATCACGAAGAACTTCATATAGAGCGTACTCTTACTACTCCTAAACACTATGCATACCTGAAAATATCGGAGGGATGCGACCGGAAATGTTCGTATTGTGCTATTCCGATTATTACAGGGCGGCATGTATCGCGACCGGTAGAGGAAATTTTGGATGAAGTTCGTTATTTGGTGAATAAGGGAGTAAAAGAGTTTCAGATAATAGCTCAGGAGTTGACTTACTATGGTGTGGATTTGTATAAGAAGCAAATGCTTCCTGAACTTATAGAACGTATATCTGAAATTCCCGGGGTAGAATGGATTCGTTTGCATTATGCTTATCCTGCACATTTTCCTACAGATTTGTTCCGGGTGATGCGTGAGCGTCCTAATGTGTGTAAGTATATGGATATAGCTCTTCAGCACATTAGCAATTCAATGCTGGAGAAAATGCGCCGCCATGTAACTCAGGAAGAAACTTATCAACTGATAGAACAATTCCGCAAAGAAGTACCTGGTATTCATTTGCGTACTACTTTAATGGTAGGGCATCCCGGAGAAACGGAGTCGGATTTTGAAGAGTTGAAAGAGTTTGTTCGTAAGGTGCGTTTCGATAGAATGGGGGCTTTTGCATATTCAGAGGAAGAAGGTACTTACGCAGCTGCACATTATGAGGATGAAATACCTCAGGAAGTAAAGCAGGCACGTTTGGATGAATTAATGTCCATTCAACAAGGTATTTCTGCCGAATTGAGCGCTGCAAAAGTGGGGCAATCCATGAAAGTTATTATTGATCGTCTGGAAGGGGATTATTATATCGGCCGTACTGAATTTGACTCTCCTGAAGTGGATCCGGAAGTCTTGATAGAGCGTGGTGAACAAACGTTGCTTATTGGTAACTTTTACCAGGTAGAGATAATAAGTTCCGATGATTTCGACCTTTTTGGACAGGTTATTTAAATAATTTTCCCTAAGAATTTGTGTATATGCGGAAGTTTTGCTAATATAGCACCGAACTTTATAAAAATAGCTGGATTTTGAATAATAAGGAATTTACTTCAGAACTGTCACGAAGATTGGGATATACCATAAAGGATACATCCGAACTAATTGCATCTTTGCTGTCGGACATGACACAACAGCTGCAAGAAGGGAATATTGTTTCTGTACAAAGTTTCGGTACTTTTGAGGTAAAGAAGAAAGCAGAGCGTATTACCATCAATCCAACGACAAAGTTGCGTATGCTGGTTCCGCCTAAGTTGGTGTTGACCTATAGGCCCAGTACGACTCTGAAAGATAAGTTTAAATAATGCCGTCTTCTACTCAAGTAACCCTTCGTAAATATGAATGAAAAGCTGAACATACAGAATTTAATAGAATTGCTTGCCGAAAAGCATGGCATGGATAAAACGGATGCTGAGAGCTTCGTGAAAGAATTTTTCCAGTTGATTGAAGAATCGTTGGAGAGTGATAAGTATGTGAAGATTAAAGGCTTGGGTACATTTAAGCTGATTGACGTGGATAGTCGTGAAAGCGTAAATATAAATACGGGCGAACGTTTTGAAATACAAGGACATACAAAGGTTTCATTTACTCCGGAGCCAACTTTAAAAGATTTGATAAACAAACCTTTTTCGCATTTTGAAACTGTGGTATTGAATGATGAAACAGTGTTAGAAGATACACCGGTGGAGGATAATTCTGAGGAAGAGGAAAAAGATGAAAATTTTGTAGAGCCTGAAAGTTCTACAGTTGTTGTAGAATCACAGGTTGTTGTTCAGGAGACGGCTAAAGGAAATATAGAAGAGTCGATAGAAGAGGCTGTTGAGATTACAGAGGAATCCATAGAAAGTATAGAGGAAGTGGCTGAAGTAATTGAAGAGAAAACTGAAATTGCTGAAGAAAAATTGATGGAGACAGCTGAAGAAGAAGTGATTCAGACTGTTGAGGAAACCGTAGAGGATATAAAAGAAGAACCAGTTTCGAAAGAAACGCCTTCTGTTTATCAGGCTGAATCGGCTCTTCCGTTCGAGGAAGAAGATTTAGTGCCTACTTATGAGGTTCCTGAGCCTCCATCACCTCCTGTGAATAAAGCAGGCAGTTCCACCATGAAGTTTTTTATCGGAATTGTAGTGCTTGTAGTATTATTGTGTGTAGGTGCTGTTACTTTTATGTATTATCCGGATTTACTGGATAGGATGTCTACGCCATCAACAGAGAAAGTTGCTGATGAAAAGGTGGAGAAGCCGGCCGTTCCGGTCGCTCTGACGGATAGTATTGTTCGAAAAGATACCACAACTGTGGTTGCGAAGAAAGATACTGTGGCAGAAGTTGTTACTCCTAAAGTTGTTGAAGAGCCGAAACCGGTTGCAAAACAGGAGACTCCTGCTACTGCTCCTAAAAAAGAGACAAAGAAAGCTGCTGCAACTCCTTTTGAGCCAGACTCTGTAAATTATAAGATTGTAGGAACGAAAGCTACTCATACTATCCAGGAAGGAGAAACTCTGACAAAGGTTGCACTTCGCTTTTACGGGACTAAGGCCCTGTGGCCCTATATTGTGAAGTATAATTCGGGTGTTATAAAGAATCCCGATCATGTGCCGTATGGTACTGTAATCAAGATACCGGAGCTCGAAAAGAAATAAAAGAAAATATTGCACCCCTGCAAGTTGATAATACTTCACTTGCAGGGGTGATTTGCTATTTATTCCTGTCTGCGAATTTGAAATTCTTTTCAGAAACTATTGTTAACTACTAAACTCTATGAAAGTAGTTTAATCTAATTGTTTTTTAATAAAAATTAGTTGGTATGGTTAATTTATTCCTGTACTTTTGGGAGCGAAAAAAATAATTACCAGTAGCATACTGGAGAAATCAATGGAATTTAAACAATAAAAATAATAGTATTTATGGCTGAAACAATTGATATCCGCGAACTGAACGAGCGGATTGAAAGACAAAGTTCTTTTGTTACCAACCTTACTGCTGGTATGGACCAGATCATCGTAGGACAAAAACATCTGGTAGAGTCATTGTTAATCGGTTTGCTGTCTGATGGACACGTATTATTAGAAGGTGTGCCCGGTTTGGCAAAGACATTGGCGATTAAGACGCTTGCCTCATTGATCGATGCACAATACAGTCGTGTACAGTTTACTCCCGATTTGCTGCCTGCTGACGTTATCGGTACAATGGTTTACAGTCAGAAAGACGAAACGTTCCAAGTAAAGAAAGGACCTGTTTTTGCCAACTTCGTTTTGGCAGATGAAATTAACCGTGCTCCGGCCAAGGTACAGAGTGCTTTGCTGGAAGCGATGCAGGAACGTCAGGTAACTATTGGTACGGAAACATTCCCGTTGCCCGAACCTTTCCTTGTACTTGCTACACAGAATCCTATTGAGCAGGAAGGTACTTATCCGCTGCCTGAAGCACAGGTGGACCGTTTCATGCTGAAAGTGGTTATCGACTATCCGAAGATGGAAGAAGAAAAAATGATTATCCGCCAGAATATCAATGGCGATAAATTCAATGTGAAGCCTATTCTGAAAGCTCAGGAGATTATTGAAGCACGTAAAGTTGTTCGTCAGGTATATCTGGATGAGAAGATTGAACGCTACATTGTTGATATTGTATTTGCTACCCGTTATCCGGAGAAATATGATCTGAAGGAACTGAAAGATATGATTGGTTTCGGTGGTTCTCCCCGTGCCTCTATCAATCTGGCATTGGCTGCCCGTACTTATGCTTTCATCAAACGTCGTGGTTATGTGATTCCTGAAGATGTTCGTGCCGTGGCTCATGACGTATTGCGTCATCGTATCGGATTGACTTATGAAGCAGAGGCCAGCAACTTGACTTCTGACGAGATCATCAGCAAAATACTGAATAAGGTTGAAGTACCTTAATTAAGTAGGCATTTTTAAAAAGGTCTTCCGAGACCTGTTAATAAATGGTGTGAACGTTTTTAAAGAATCTTGCCAACGTTTTTAAAGAACGTTGCCGGTATTTATTAACGGAATTATTTAACGATATAGATGGAAACAAGTGAACTGTTAAAAAAAGTCCGTCAGATTGAAATCAAGACGCGCGGATTATCCAACAATATCTTTGCTGGCCAGTATCATTCGGCCTTCAAGGGTAGGGGTATGGCATTTTCCGAGGTACGCGAATATCAGTTTGGCGATGACATACGCGACATTGACTGGAACGTGACCGCTCGCTTCAATAAGCCTTACGTGAAGGTGTTCGAAGAAGAGCGCGAGCTGACCGTTATGTTGCTGGTGGATGTTTCCGGTAGTTTGGAATTCGGTACGGTGAAGCAGATGAAAAAGGATATGGTGACGGAAATAGCTGCAACGTTGGCTTTCTCGGCTATACAAAACAACGATAAAATCGGGGTTATCTTTTTCTCTGACCGGATAGAGAAATTCATTCCGCCTAAGAAAGGGCGTAAGCATATCTTATATATTATTCGCGAACTGATTGACTTTAAAGCGGAGAGTCGAAGGACTGATATCCGGCTCGGACTGGAATATCTGACAAACGTGATGAAGCGTCGTTGTACAGCCTTCCTGTTATCCGATTTCATCGATCAGGGGAACTTTAAGAATGCAATGACTATCGCCAACCGGAAACATGATATGGTGGCTATCCAGGTGTATGACCGCAGGGTAGAGGAACTGCCGGCTATCGGTTTGATGAAAATAAAGGATGCTGAGACCGGACATGAGCAGTGGATTGATACTTCGTCGCGTGCTGTTCGTCGTGCTCATCACGACTGGTGGGTGAATAAACAGGTGGAACTGAACGAAACATTCACTAAAAGTAATGTCGATAATGTGTCGGTACGCACCGATCAGGACTATGTCAAAGCATTGATGAATTTGTTTGCGAAACGAAATTAATCGGAAAAATGAAAAGATATCTATTTCTGATAACCCTATTGGGGATGTTGACTGGCAAGGCAGTGGCTCAGTCGGTAACAGTAGATGCTACCATTGATTCTCTGCAAATTTATATCGGTGACCAGGCGAAGATTAAACTTCAGGTAGCCTTGGATGCCGATAAACGGGCTATTTTCCCTGTTTATACGGATACACTGGTAAGTGGTGTGGAGATTATAGATGTTGCAAAGCCGGATACGCAGTATATAAATGATGATAAACGAATGCTGATTACGCAGGAGTATACTGTTACATCATTCGACTCGGCATTGTATTATCTGCCACCGATGGAAGTATTGGTGGATAATAAGGCATATCGTTCGAAGGCATTGGCACTGAAGGTATATTCGATGAATGTGCCATTGGATCCAGAGAATCCGGAACAGTTTTTTGGTCCGAAGACAGTAATGCAACCTCCTTTTGTGTGGGAAGATTGGTATGGGATTATCACCTGTGGCATATTGCTTATTCCGATTGCATTATTACTTATCTATCTGATCATGCGTATCTGTGACAATAAACCTATCATCCGTAAGGTAAAGGTTGAACCGAAGTTACCTCCGCATCAGATGGCGATGAAAGAAATAGAGCGTATCAAAGGGGAAAAAGTATGGCAAAAGGGACAGCCGAAGGAGTATTACACGGAATTGACAGATATTTTGCGTACGTATATTAAAGAGCGTTTTGGTTTCAATGCTTTGGAAATGACCTCTTCGGAGATTATAGAAAAGCTGCTTGAAATGCAAGATAAAGAAGCTATTGCAGATTTACGTTCTCTTTTTGAGACTGCCGATTTGGTGAAGTTCGCTAAACATAATCCGTTGATGAACGAAAATGATGCGAATCTGATCAATGCCATTGAATTTATCAATGAAACCAAGGAGAAAGAAGTGGAGAATGCAAAACCGCAACCCACTGAAATTACCATCATTGAGAAACGTTCATTGCGTACTAAAATATTGCTGGGCATAGGCATCGTAGTATTGTCGGTTGCCTTGATTGGTTCGTTCGTTTATATTGGAATGCAGTTATACAATTATTTTGCGTAGTAGTAGAATTTAAGGGTAACTCCAATCTTAAATAGTAAATTGTTAAATAGTAAATACAATGGTTTTTGCCAATATTGAATATTTGTTTTTGCTGCTGTTGCTTATACCTTATATAGTATGGTATATCATGAGGCGGAGGAATAATGAAGCTACACTTCAGATTTCGGATGCTCGTGTATATGCTCATACGCCGAAGAGTTATAAGAACTATTTGTTGCATGTGCCTTTTATGTTACGGATTATTGCTTTGGCATTGATTATCGTAGTGTTGGCGCGTCCTCAAACTACTAATAGCTGGCAAAACAGTGAAATTGAAGGTATAGATATTATGATGGCCATCGACGTATCTACCAGTATGCTGGCAGAGGATTTGAAACCGAATCGTCTGGAAGCTGCTAAAGATGTGGCTGCGGAGTTTATTAATGGTCGGCCCAATGATAATATCGGTATAACTTTATTTGCCGGTGAAAGTTTTACGCAATGTCCGTTGACGGTGGATCATGCAGTGCTTCTGAATCTGTTTCAAGGCATTAAGTGTGGTATTATTGAAGATGGAACAGCAGTCGGTATGGGTATTGCTAATGCCGTTACCCGCTTGAAAGACAGTAAAGCGAAGTCTAAAGTAATCATTCTGTTGACGGATGGTACAAATAATAAAGGAGATATATCTCCGCTGACTGCGGCAGAAATAGCTAAGAGTTTTGGTATTCGTGTTTATACTATTGGTGTAGGTACGAACGGAATGGCTCCGTATCCTTATCCGGTGGGTAACACTGTGCAGTATGTCAATATGCCGGTGGAGATTGATGAAAAGACACTGACGCAGATTGCGGCTACCACAGAAGGTAATTATTTCCGTGCCACCAGTAATTCTAAGCTGAAAGAGGTATATGAGGAGATTGATAAGTTGGAGAAAACCAAGTTGAATGTGAAGGAATACAGCAAGCGCCAGGAAGAATACCGTTGGTTTGCTTTGGCGGCATTCTTGTGCGTGTTACTTGAAGTATTGCTTCGTAATTCTATCTTGAAGAAGATACCTTAAAACAATGCATTAATTGTAAATTACTAAATTGTACATAGAAAGATGTTTCGATTTGAAGAACCTACATATTTATACCTGTTGCTCCTGTTGCCTTTCTTGGCGGCTTTCTACCTGTACTCCAATTATCGGAGACGGAAAGCGATCCGCAAGTTTGGCGACCCGGTGCTAATGGCACAGTTGATGCCGGATGTATCTAAATATCGTCCGGATGTGAAGTTTTGGCTGGTGTTTGCTGCAATCGGACTGTTTGCTGTATTGCTGGCACGTCCGCAGTTTGGCTCTAAGTTGGAGACTGTGAAGCGTCAGGGAGTAGAGGTAATGATTGCGTTGGATATTTCTAACTCTATGTTGGCACAAGATGTACAACCCAGTCGTCTGGAGAAGGCCAAGAGACTGGTAGCACAATTGGTTGACAAGATGGAGAATGATAAGGTAGGTATGATTGTGTTTGCCGGTGATGCCTTTACACAGTTGCCTATTACAAGCGATTATATTTCTGCCAAGATGTTTTTGGAATCTATTAATCCGTCGTTGATATCCAAGCAGGGTACGGCTATCGGTGCAGCTATTAATCTGGCTACCCGCAGTTTTACACCCCAGGAAGGAGTAGGGCGTGCCGTCATCGTTATTACTGACGGTGAAAACCATGAAGGCGGAGCTGTGGAAGCTGCCAAGGCTGCTGCAGAAAAAGGTATTCAAGTCAGTGTTCTGGGTGTGGGTATGCCTGATGGTGCACCTATCCCCGTAGAAGGAACCAATGACTTCCGCCGTGACCGTGATGGAAACGTGGTTGTAACCCGCTTGAATGAGCAGATGTGTCAGGAAATAGCTCAGGCAGGAGATGGGATTTATGTGCGTGTAGACAACTCAAATGCTGCACAAAAGGTGATTGCTCAGGAGATTAATAAAATGGCGAAAGCGGATGTAGAAACACAGGTTTATACAGAGTTCAACGAACAATTCCAGGCTGTTGCATGGATTATATTGTTACTGTTGTTGGCTGAAATGCTGATTTTGGAACGTAAAAACCCGTTATTCCGTAATATCCATCTGTTTAAAAAGGAAGAAAGGTATGATGATGAGAAATAGAACTATCGGAATTATCTTGCTGCTACTGACGGCTATTTCAGTTTCCGCACAGAAAGCGGAACGCGACTATATTCGTAAGGGAAACCGTGCTTATAAAGATAGTACGTATGTAAATGCTGAAGTGAATTATCGGAAGGCTATTGATGTGAATCCGAAGTCGGCGATATCCATGTATAATCTGGGTAATACGCTTATGCAACAGAATAAGTTGCAGGAGGCTATGGAGCAGTTTGTTGCTGCCACTAAAATGGAGAAAGATAAGGGTAATCTTGCTCAAATCTATCATAATATGGGAGTAATATTCCATTCTGGTAAGGATTATGCCAAAGCTGTGGAAGCATACAAAGAGTCACTACGTAATAATCCGAAAGATAACGAGACGCGTTATAACTTGGCTTTGGCTCAGAAAATGTTGAAAGATCAGGAACAGAATCAGCAGAATCAAGACCAAAACCAAGATCAGAATCAGGACAAAAAGGAGCAGGAAAAAGAACAAGATAAAGACAAACAAGACCAAAATCAACAAGATCAGCAGAACCAGGATCAACAGCAGCAACCTCCTCAGCCACAAGAAAATCAGATGTCAAAGGAAAATGCAGAACAGCTTTTGAAGTCGGTGATGCAGGATGAGAAAGATGTACAGGATAAGGTGAAAAAACAGCAAGTTATCCAGGGTGGTCGTTTGGAAAAGGATTGGTAAATAATAAAAGATACGATAATATATGAGAAAATTGATTTTCTTATGGATAGCACTGGTAGTAGTCAGTCTGCAAGCTTTGGCTGATGACAAGGTGTCATTTACCGCATCAGCTCCTGATGCTGTAGCGGTGGGAGACCAGTTCAGACTGGCATATACAGTGACTACACAGAAGGTGAGAGATTTCCGTGCTCCCTCTATTAAGGGATTTGACGTACTGATGGGTCCCAGTCGCTCTCAGCAAAGTAGTATGCAAATAGTTAATGGGGTATCGACCTCAACTAGCAGTATTACTTTCACTTATATACTGATGGCTACTGCTGAGGGTAGTTTCACAATTCCGGGAGCTACAATTACAGCCGATGGTAATCAGATGGTTTCTAATTCTGTGCAAATCAAGGTTCTGCCAGCAGATCAGGCCGGAGCAGCTTCTTCAGGCGAAGGTAGTAGTCGTCAGCAGGGCAATACCAGCCGTGCTTCTTCAGGAACTTCTGTTTCCAATCAGGACCTCTTTATTTTACCTACTATTAGTAAGACCAATGTGTATGAACAAGAAGCATTTTTGCTGACTTATAAAATTTACACTCTGGTTGACCTTCGCGGCTTTGACAATGTGAAACTTCCTGATTTTAAGGGATTTCATTCGCAAGAAGTAGAACTTCCGGGTGATAGAAAATGGAGCTTGGAACATTATAAGGGACGGAATTATCAAACTACCGTTTACCGGCAATTTGTGCTGTTTCCGCAGCAGTCTGGTAATTTGACTATTGATCCGGCACGTTTTGATGCTTCTATTGCTAAAGCTACTCATGTATCTGATCCGTTTGAGGCTTTCTTTAATGGTGGCAGTAACTACATTGAAGTCAAAAAGACATTGATGACACCGAAACTAACTGTAGATGTGAAGCCTTTACCGGGCGATAAACCTGCTGATTTTTCCGGTGGAGTGGGAGAGTTTAGCATTTCTTCTTCCATTAATAGTACTAATGTAAAGACAAACGATGCTGTAACTATTAAACTCGTCATTTCCGGTACAGGTAATTTGAAGTTAATAGGTGATCCTGAGGTGAAATTCCCAGATGACTTCGAGGTATATGACCCTAAAGTTGATAATAAATTCAGGCTGACAAGTGCAGGACTTTCGGGTAGTAAGGTTATTGAATATCTGGCTATTCCACGCAATGCCGGAACATTTAAAATACCAGCGGTGAAATTCAGCTATTTTGATATCAAATCCCGTACTTATAAGATATTGACTACCGAAGAGTATGAATTGCATGTAGAGAAAGGTGAAGGAAATGCAGCGCAAACTATTGCTAACTTTACGAATAAAGAGGATTTGAAAGTCTTGAATGAGGATATTCGATTCATCAAGCAAAATGATGTGACGCTTTCTCAAAAAGGAGACTTCTTCTTTGACTCTATGTTGTACTGGTTGCTCTATTTAGTACCTGGCGTTGCGTTTATCATTTTCTTTATTGTTTACCGTAAGCAGATAGCAGCTAATGCTAACGTTGCGAAAATGCGTACGAAAAAGGCAAATAAGGTTGCTGTTAAACGTATGAAGTTAGCTGGTAAGTTGTTAGCTGAGAATAAAAAAGATGTTTTCTATGACGAAGTTTTGAAGGCTCTTTGGGGATATATAAGCGATAAATTGAATATTCCGGTTTCTCGACTTTCAAAAGATAATATTGAAGAGGAACTTCGTAAATATGGAGTGGAGGATGCATTGATTAAAGAATTCCTGGCTGCATTGAATGATTGTGAGTTTGCCCGTTTTGCTCCTGGCGATGATAATCAGGCTATGGATAAAGTCTATTCGGCTTCATTAGCAGTAATAAGTAAAATGGAGAATTCGATTAAACATTAATTAGGAGGTTATATGATGAAAAAAATACTGTTTTTTACTTTTGTTGGCCTGTTAATGGCATTGACCTCTTCTGGACAGACTGCATCGGATACATTACAACAAGCGAATGATTCGGTGACAATAGGTTCACACACTGAATTTTCAGCTGCTGCGCAAGAGAATAGTGTGACAAAAGCAGAAGGAGATAGCGCATATGTGAAGAATGATTATGCCTCTGCTATTCAGATATATGAAGCTCTGCTGAAAGAAGGAGAAGCGGCTGAGGTATACTATAACTTAGGAAATAGCTACTATAAGGCTGATGATATAGCAAAAGCCATTTTAAATTATGAGCGTGCACTTTTAATACAGCCAGGCAATGCTGATATTCGGGCTAATTTGGAGATTGCTCGTGCAAAAACAATTGATAAAGTGATTCCCGTACCCGAGGTTTTCTTTGTATCCTGGACGAAATCGTTGATTAATTGTTTGAGTGTGGATGCTTGGGCAAAGGTAGGCGTTGTTTGTTTCTTTTTGTTGCTTGCATTTCTTTATTTCTTCTTCTTTTCCAAGCAAATCGTGTGGAAGAAAATAGGATTTATTGCAGGGATAGTATTTCTGGTATTAGTTATATTAGCGAATGTCTTTGCTTTTCAACAGAAAAATGAGCTATTGGATCGTAACAATGCTATCGTACTAACTCCAAGTGTAACAGTACGTAGTACTCCGAGTGAAAGTGGCACCAGTTTGTTCATATTGCATGAGGGACGGAAGGTTGAAATTAAAGATAACTCCATGCGTGAATGGAAAGAAATCCGCTTAGAGGATGGTAAAGTAGGATGGGTACCTGCGTCATCTGTTGAAGTTATCTGATAGATATAATTCTTTCATAATAAGATAGTTAATAATAGAAAGAAGCCTGTTGAAAGGGAAAATACAAATCTCCTTTTGACAGGCTTCTTTATTTTTGTAAAAAAGACACCGAAATAGTTTGTTTTATCTTTTTTTTTCCTTAAGTTTATAGCGTGATAAGTGAAACTCACAGAGTTATTAACCATTAAATTTATAAATATGAGAACAATAACATTTAATGAACTTCGCAGAATTAAAGATTCATTACCTACTGGTAGTATGCATAGAATAGCCGATGAGCTCGGATTGAACGTCGATACAGTTAGAAATTTTTTTGGCGGTCACAATTTTAAGGAGGGTAAGAGTGTTGGGATACATTTAGAGCCTGGTCCGGATGGTGGTTTGGTTATGTTGGATGATACTACCGTCCTTGATAGAGCTCTAAAAATTCTAGATGAGATGAATGCCAGTGCTGAGCCTGTTCGAGCTTAAGAAAAGAAAGTTATAAATGAATCCCAATTGATAGACAAACAATTGGGATTTCTTATTTGTTTATAAAGTAAAAACAGTTGATTATGGAAGACAAGTTAGTAACCTTAGCTATTCTGACTTATGCAAAAGCTCAGATATTGAAGAATGTGCTTGAAAATGAAGGTATTGAAACCTATATTCATAATGTAAATCAAATACAACCTGTAGTGTCTTCAGGTGTGCGCTTACGTATAAAAGAAAGCGATCTACCGCGTGCATTGAAGATAACTGAGAGCTCTGCTTGGCTTTCTGAAGAGGTAGTGGGAGGGAAGTCACCCAAAGTAGAAAAGGAGAGTAATAAGGTCTTAATTCCTGTAGACTTTTCTAATTATTCAATGAAGGCATGTGAGTTTGGTTTTAATTTCGCTCAGAATATGGGAGCGGAAGTTGTGTTGCTTCATGTTTATTTTACACCAATCTATACCACGTCATTACCTTATGGAGACGTTTTTAATTATCAGCTAACAGACGATGAAAATGTAAAAAACATATTACAAAAAGTTCATGCAGACTTAAATACTTTATCTGACAAGGTAAAAGCAAAAGTAACTTCAGGAGAGTTTCCGAATGTAAAATATAATTGTGTGTTGCGTGAAGGTATTCCAGAAGAGGAAATTCTTCGTTATTCGAAGGAATATCGGTCACGTATTGTTATTATGGGGACTCGTGGTAAAAATCAGAAAGATATAGATTTAATTGGTAGTGTAACTGCTGAGGTCATTGAGCGAAGCCGTGTACCAGTTTTAGCCATTCCCGAGAATACTCCATTTAAACAGTTGGCAGAAGCTAAACGTATTGCATTTATCACCAATTTTGATCAACGGGATTTAATTGCATTCGATTCTTTGATTGCTGCTTTAAAGCCATTTCATTTCTCTGTATCTTTGATTCATCTGTCAGATGTTAAGGACACTTGGAATGAAATTAAATTAGGTGGTATTAAGGAATATTTTCAAAAACAGTATCCGGACCTGGAAATTCATTATGATGTTGTGATGAATGATGATTTCTTGAACAGCTTAGATAATTACATAAAAACTAATCATATTGATATAATTACGTTGACTACTTATAAACGCAATATATTCTCTCGCTTATTTAATCCAGGTATTGCTCGGAAGATGATTTTTCATTCCGATACACCGCTGTTAGTTATTTATGGACGCCCAAGCTAAAGTAAATAGCGCGAGCATTTCAAATTAATAATCGGTATTATGTTTAATATATAATACTAATATTCATTGGACCAGATTATTATACTTCCCTATTATAAAAATTTAGTATTTAGTAAGAAGCTCCTAAAAAATAAAAAGGAGATGTGTCAAAACTAAGGCAC
>NZ_MSHA01000013.1:0-1667 GCF_001940965.1 Bacteroides sp. Phil13
TGTCCCATGTGTGTCCCGTTAACTGGCGGGACTGTCTCAAAAAAGGAAAAATGAAATGCCCCGACACACTTTTGTTTCTCCTGATGAGATTTCTGAGCTTCGATCTCTTCCTTTGCTGTCCGTTTTAGACGGATTGGATCTGTATTGGACGAAAGATCCGGACTTTGTTCCAAAGAAAGATAAGAGCAGCATTCGAATCAATGTCAGCTTAGGAAATGACGTACGTGAACTTGTTCTGACCGGTCCCAAATTTTTCGATACAAGAGACGAAAAATTTCAGGGGGGAGGGGCAATTGATTTCGTGATGTGTTTGAAGAAATGCTCGTTCAAGACGGCGGTAGCTGTCTTGAATAAATTTAATCGGTAATTGGTCTGTTATATAAAAAATATATAATAATTATATAAAGTTTATATAAGTTTTATATAAAAATTATATATTTATTATATAAACTACTTGTCTTTGACTCTTTTTAGAAATTCGTCTCGGACTTTTGGAGGAACATCGGGTGACGAAATAATGTACGTGTATCCGGCGGCCAGCCGGTCACGTTCTTTGGCAATCTCTGTAGTTTTCTCTTTCGCTTTTTTACGCTTCCCGATCAATCTGGAATTGGCTTGATGGGTTTCTTCGTTTTCGCTGGTCAGCCGATCATTTTCGTCGGATAGGTTCTCATTCTGTCTAAGGGCCTGAATGATGCTCACAGTTAAAGGAATGATGGCTAGAAGAACCCACGCTAGTTGTATGAAAAGTTGGGTGGTATGGTCGAATCCAAGATGGAGCGTGAATAGTTCCTGAGGGGTGAGGTGTTCCGGAATGGTTTCAGGATTGAATATTCCGTAAAGTAAAACAGCGATGCCGTACAAAGCCACAGTCACCATGAGAGGGTAAATGATTTTTTTGCAGTAGGCCTGATACTTGTGGCGTAGTAGCGTGAGGCAGGCAAAAATATTTAACAGCAGTGAAGTGTAAAAGAGGACATCTAAGAAAAATGTAGACTTTGTCATTTTATATAATATTTATATAAAAATTATATAAAAAATATATAAATATTATAGTATCTGCTACAGCGTTTTTTTGCTCTCAAGTTCCCTGAGCAGTTGCGCCATTTTCTTTTCTTCGGCCGGTTGAGTGATCGCTTTCATTTCGGTGGGGGTTAATCCGCCTTCGGCAATTGCCCATTGCTTTAATACTTCGTAGCCGGCCTGCTTCGATTCAAGACGGACGGATTTGTGGAGTTTTCCATTGTTAGCGGTCTTCAATTTTTTGTTTTCCGCCTCTAAGCGGTTAATTGTCTCATCCCTTGCAGATAGATCCATTCGGCTTCTGGCTTTTTCCGCTGCAACCTGAAGCTTTAAATCACGCTGCATATCTTCTTTTACTTTTTTGATCTGATCACTGAAAGTCTTTTCCCTGATGTCAAACTCCGTGAGCTTCTTTTCATAGGTTGCTTTCAGGTTTAGCGCAGCATCGATGTGAGTCATCACATCTTGGTATTGCGCTTTGTAGTACCGTACCTCGTGCTCATAGGAATTTTTGGTGCGCTCGCAGTCAGTCTTTATCTGTTCCGTCAGTTCAAGGGCTTTTTTCTCAGCGAGCTTATTCAGGGTTCTTTGGCCGAAAAGCGCCCATCCAAAGTAGAGAAACATTGGGCAGAAGACGATGAATG
>NZ_MSHA01000014.1:0-4808 GCF_001940965.1 Bacteroides sp. Phil13
GTATTATTAGTTGGTGGTTCTACAAGAATCCCAGCTGTACAAGATAAAGTTAGAATGTTAACTGGCAAAGAGCCAAGTAAAACTTTAAACCCAGATGAGTGTGTTGCAATCGGTGCTTCCATTCAGGGTGGTAAATTAGCTGGCGATGCTGGTGCTGGTGACATCCTTCTTCTTGATGTTACTCCACTTAGCTTATCCATTGAGACAATGGGTGGTGTAGCTACTAGATTAATAGAGAGAAATACAACGATTCCTACAAAGAAGAGCCAGGTATTCTCTACTGCAGCTGATAATCAGACAGCAGTTGATATTAATATCGTACAGGGTGAAAGACAGTTTGCTAGAGATAACAAATCCCTTGGCCAATTCAGACTTGATGGTATCCCACCAGCAAGAAGAGGTGTTCCTCAAATCGAAGTTACTTTTGATATCGATGCTAACGGTATTGTTAACGTATCCGCTAAGGATCTTGGAACTGGTAAAGAGCAACACATCACTATCACTGCAGGATCTAACATGAGTGATGATGATATCGATAAGGCAGTAAAAGAAGCAGCTGAATACGAAGCTCAGGATAAGAAACGTAAAGAGGCTGTTGATACAAGAAATGATGCAGATGCTATGGTATTCCAGACTGAGAAAGCTTTACAGGAAGTTGGCGATAAGATCGCAGATGCTGACAAATCCGCTGTAGAAGCAGATCTTGCTCACTTAAAAGAATTAGTAGAGAAATCTAACCCAGAAGTTATGTCTGAAGGTGAAGTAGAAGACCTAAAGGCTGCTAAAGAGAAGTTAATGAACTCTGCTCAGGCACTATTCTCTAAAGTATATGAGCAAGCTCAGGCAGCAGGTCAGGCAGGTCCTGGTCCAGATATGGGTGGCGCAGCAGGTCAGGACGCTGGCGCATCTAATGTTCAGGACGACAATGTTGTTGATGGAGACTACAGAGAAGTATAAAATTACAAGTAGAAATAAGTAATTAGAAGTGATATACTTCTTGTTACTATAAAAGATAGGCTGTCTTAAGGAGATAGCCTATCTTTCGAATTGTTAATGAAAGGTGAAGGATATGGCAGACAAACGAGATTATTATGAAGTCCTAGGAGTGTCAAAACAGGCTAGTGACGCAGAGCTGAAAAAAGCATATAGAGTATTAGCCAAGAAATATCATCCCGATACCAATCCTGGGGATAAAGAAGCGGAAGCTAAGTTTAAGGAAGCAAGTGAAGCTTATGCTGTCTTAAGTGATGCTGACAAACGTAGACAATACGATCAGTTTGGTCATGCTGCCTTTGAAAACGGCGGTGGTGGCGGAGCAGGTGGCTTCGACTTTAACGGTATGGATATGGGAGATATCTTTGGAGATATCTTTGGTGATTTGTTTGGCGGTGGAAGAAGCCGTAGATCAAGCAATGGTCCAATGAAAGGTGCTAATGTACGTACCAGCGTGCGCATTACCTTTGAAGAAGCTTGCTTTGGCGTAGAAAAAGAATTGGACTTAAACCTTAAGGAAGAGTGTGAGACTTGCCATGGTAGTGGTGCAAAGGCTGGAACAACTCCAGAAACTTGTCCTAAGTGTCATGGTAAAGGACAGGTAGTATATACACAGCAATCCTTCTTTGGAATGACTCAGAGTGTTCAGCCTTGTCCTGACTGTAACGGAAAAGGAAAGATTGTCAAAGAGAAGTGTTCTGATTGCTATGGTACCGGTTATATAAGTAGAAGAAAGAAGATTTCTGTTTCTATTCCAGCAGGTATTGATGATGGTCAGAGCATTCGAATTCAGGGTAAAGGTGAACCTGGACAGAATGGTGGCCAGAGAGGCGATTTGTTAGTTGAAGTAATAGTAAGCAGACATCCTATTTTCATCCGTCAGGATTATGATATCTTCTCTACAGTATCCATCTCATTTGCACAGGCTGCATTAGGTGGGGATTTAAAGATTAAGACAGTAGATGGAGAAGTAATCTATACAGTAAAACCTGGAACACAGACAGATACGAAGGTACGTTTACGTGGTAAAGGTGTACCTACTCTACGTAATAAAAACGTCCGTGGTGATCACTATGTTACATTGGTAGTCAATGTGCCAACCAAATTAACCAATGAGCAGAAAGAGTTGTTGGAGAAGTTTGATGAAGCTATGGGCGGTACAGTTGCTTCAACCGGAGCAGAAGAGGATTCTAAGAAGAAAAAAGGATTCTTTAAGAAATAATATAAACTAAAAGTTCTGTATTCTAAGTATTGGAGTACAGAACTTTTTTTGTTACAAAATGCACTCTATTTCTATATCCAGTTATATATGGTAGAATGGCATGGTATAAAAAATGCAAAACTAGTAACAGAAGAGAGTATAGGAAGGTGAAACATTATGTTAGAAATTGGAACAAAAGCACCATCATTTGAATTACCAGATCAGAATGGTGATATGCATACATTAGAGGAATACAGAGGAAAGAAAGTGATTCTATATTTCTATCCAAGGGACAATACACCGGGCTGTACGAAACAGGCATGTGGATTTGGAGAACTATATCCACAAATTATGGAGAAGAATGCAATTGTAGTTGGAATCAGTAAGGATAGTGTAGCATCTCATAAGAGATTTGAAGAAAAATACAATTTACCATTTACTATTCTGGCAGATCCTGAGCTTACAGCAATTCAGGCATACGATGTATGGAAAGAGAAAACGAACTATGGAAAGACATCTATGGGTGTTGTACGTACTACGTATTTAATCGATGAGGAAGGTACCATCGTGCAGGCATTAGGTAAAGTGAAAACGGCTACTAATCCGGCAGAGATGTTAGAAAAGCTATAGCATGAGAATTCTTATTTCACCAGCGAAAAAGATGGTTGTAGATACAGATACCTATGCTGTAATGGGTTGCCTGTATTTATGGAAGATACAAAAAAGAATACTTACGACGATAAAGAAATTGTCATATGAAGAAGCCAAAGCATTATGGCAATGTAATGATAAGATTGCAAAGGTAAACTATAAACGTTTTGAGGAGATGGATTTAAAGCGGAATCTTACACCTGCGATTCTAGCCTACAAGGGGTTGCAATATCAGCATATTGCTCCAGCTGTTTTTACTGAGGATGCACTTACTTATCTGGAAGCTAGTGTGCGAATCCTGTCAGGATTCTATGGGGTGCTATCTCCCTTTGATGGGGTAGTGCCGTATCGATTGGAGATGCAGGCAGAGTTGCCTATAAAAGGGAAAAAGAATCTCTATGTATATTGGTAGGATCGTCTTTACAAAGAAATCGTTAAGGGAGAGGATACAATTGTTGATTTGGCTTCCAATGAGTATTCCAAAACAATAAAACGATTTGTGACACCAGATGTTGCGCTTTATGGCAGAAAACAATGTAACGACCTTGGAAGAGATGAAAGAGTATTGTTCATTGGGCTTTGCCTACAGTGAGGAACATTCTACGGAAACAGAAATGGTATTCTTACTAAGTTCAGAACAGAAGTAGTGGAAAGGGAGGATACTATGGTGTAGATGGTGTCCTCCCTTGTTCTAGCTGTATTTTCTCACTTTTTCTGCTATAATATAGAAATTATGAAGGAGGAGATAAGATGGGAGGTTGGAATGCAGAGAAGTATTTAGAATTTAGCAAAGAAAGAACGCAGCCGGCGATGGATCTTGTGAACCGAATTGAATTAACTGATCCACAAGCAATACTGGATATAGGCTGTGGTCCTGGAAATAGAAGGTGGTGTGCTGGCTGTTCAGATACCAGTAATCTTTAGTGAACCAGTCCATCAGGTAATTCAAGAGGTAGTACATAGAGAGCATTGGAGCAGTCTGCTTAAATATAATAGAGAACTGGATATGCTTTCAGAAGAAGAGTATTTTGATCTATTAGCTGACATAACCTCTGATTTTACTACTTGGAGAGACTGCCAGAAGAGAAGAAAATGGAATTTGAAAGTGAAGTGCTAGAAGGGTTGAAACGTGAATATCCTACCAAAAAAAGGGGAGATTATCTTCCGCTTTCCACGACTTTTTATGATTGGTATGAAGTAGTAACAAAGAAATATGTAATTTTTAGTGACGTCTTGCAATTATCTGTTATAATAGTAAAGGTGATTTGGCATAGGAAGCCGAAAATACTGGAATACTTATGATGATTTAAAAATAAAAGGAGATAATTTCACATGAAATGGACCAAATATACATTGACCACCAGAACCGAAGCGGTGGATTTAATTAGCTATATGTTAGATGAACTGGGAGTAGAAGGAATCGAAATTGAGGATAAAGTACCTCTTACAGAAGCGGATAAGAAGCAGATGTTTGTAGACATTCTGCCTGATCCTGAATTTGATGACCACATTGCTACAGTTCGTTTTTACCGTGATCCAGAGGAAGATGGTACGGAACTGATTCAGAAGGTGAAAGAAGGCCTGGAGGAATTAAGACAGTTTGTAGATGTCGGAGATGGAACAATCGTTAAAGATGAAACTGAGGATAAAGACTGGATTAATAACTGGAAGGAATTCTGGCATCCATTTCGTGTGGATGACTCCATTGTAATAAAACCAACATGGGAAGACTATGATGATGTCAAGGAGGGAGACCTTGTACTTGACATTGATCCTGGTATTGCATTTGGTACGGGTTCCCATGAAACAACAAAGCTTTGCATGGTAAATGTAAAGAAGTATGTGGATGCTAACACACGTCTCTTAGATGTAGGCTGTGGAAGCGGTATTCTGTCTATTTTGGCACTGAAATTAGGTGTTAAAAAGGCTGTGGCAATTGATATTGATCCGAATGCAGTAACTC